>CAYQMO010000106.1:0-13412 GCA_964418315.1 uncultured Geobacter sp.
CGGAGGTGCCTTTTTTGTCTCTTCAATCAGCATGGTCTTTGTCTTATCTTCTTCACCGGAATATGAAAATATTGACCTGCATCAAAGATTTCACATTCAGGTTATGGAATACGTTGCACTATGATTTGCCACTCGAAATCGGCTCAGTGACGGAATGATAACAATGAATCACACCAACAGACATTCTAAAATTGTATCTTTACTGTTATTGCTGGTGCTGTTTTGCCTGCCGCTTTCCAGGAGGATCTATATCTCGACTAATGTGAATACCAGCGAAGCCGAACACACTGTAACTGCATGTTTCCATGCTGACTCCGATTCCAACCAGGAATCCGGTAATGATGGGGGCGGGCAAATTCCACACTGTCATGTACTCGATGCACCATGTGATACGGCTTCCGCTACTGAAGTTAAATACTCTCCACTCGTTTCACAGCTTATCGCATCTCAAAGAGGGCTCTTTTTTCCAGGTTACGACGCACCGCTGGAAATCCCCCCGAAACATGCAGTTTGACTCATATCTGTCTGGATGAGTCTCTTTCGTCACAGAGCAGTTCTGACAGCATCATTAAATCGCCCTTAGTACGACTGAATTAACAGTCAAACTCAAACAATAAATACATAGGAGAATAACCAGTGAAAATAGAGGTATTGGGCACCGGCTGTGTCGATTGCATTACACTTTACGAGAACACAAAGAAAGCACTTGATGAAAGCGGCAGGAGTGGTGAGGTGGTTAAAGTCGAAGGCATTGCAGCAATGCTGAAATACAGTATTCTCAGCCCGCCGGCACTGGTCATTGACGGCCAGGTCAAATCCTCAGGCGAGCTGCTGTCTGTCGCCGCAATCAAGGAATTACTATGAAACCAATCGTTACAATATTTACCATGTTATTGCTGTTTGCCGGCGTAGCCAATGCCGAACTCCCTGCAGCAACCGCGACAGCCGTCAATCAGGCACTGTCGTCCGGTAAGCCGACGCTGATCGATTTTGGCCTGCGCACCTGCAACGTCTGCAAAAAGATGGCGCCCTACCTGGAATCACTTTCCAATGATTACCGGGGCCGTGCCAATATTCTCTTCATCGACGTACGTGCTGACCAGGCAACCGCACAAAAATTCCGCGTCCAGATGCTGCCCACCCAGATTTTCATCAACCCGCAAGGGAAAGAGGTACAACGGCACACCGGCTTTATGGATAAGGAAGGAATCATCAAAGGATTGAAGTCGGCAGGACTCAAGTGACTTTTATCGACAACATCGAGCAAATTATTGCTGCATATCCACTGCTGGCCTTCGGCGTAGTATTTCTGGCTGGGGTCGTATCTTCAGCTTCACCCTGTGTTCTCAGCACAATCCCACTGGTGGTTGGATTCGTCGGCGGTTATAGCGATGGTGACCGCTGGAAGGCATTCCGCTACTCCCTGATGTTCATTGTTGGATTGTCTCTCTCCTTCACAGCCTTCGGTGCTGCCGCCGGATTGCTGGGCACAGTTTTCGGGGTAGTAGGTGTTTGGTGGTATGCGATTGCCGGTTCCGTGGCTCTGGTAATGGGTGGTCAGTTGTTGGGGTTGTATGAAATTCGTCTGCCGGTAAAACGCGACTTCAAGCCGAAGCAGGGTGGTATCATCGGTGCGTTCATGCTTGGTCTGTTCTTTGGCCTTGTATCTTCCCCCTGTGCAACGCCGGTAATGGTTGTGCTGCTGACCGTCGTCACCGGTAAGGGTCAGGTGCTCTACGGCATTATGCTGATGTTCAGCTATGCCGTCGGTCATTGTCTACTCATGCTCGTTGCCGGGACGTTTACCGGTTTTGTGGAGTCTTTTGCTAAAACGCGCGGTGTGGTCAACTTTTCAAACTGGAGCAGGAAGGTAAGCGGCTTCATAATCTCTCTTGCCGGAGCCTGGTTCATCTGGCAGGCGTTTTGAACTTTATCTCCAACGTTATCGCCGCAAAAACGTGTCAACCCGTCAGGCGGATCTATCTTGAAGCTAAAGGCGGTCTAAATACATGGGGTTATTTTTCCAGAAGGCGAAGATTGACACGAAAAAAATGCAGAGGGAAATTTCCGCTATCCTGACTTTGAAGAATCTTCATGTATCGGAGAAGTTGTCGGAAGGCTGAGCAAGTACAGCGTGATCCCGACGGCAATTGACATCAACGTGACCTTTAACCAGAAAGTCTGTGCGAACAGTAAAATCGAGGCAGGAAAAGAAACCCACACCATCCCTATTGCCATTCTCCTGGATCTTAATGAAATACCTCTGCCATTCAGGTAATCTCGAACCAACGGCCCCAGATAGTCATGTTCAATCAGCCAGGTATGAAACCGTTCGGAGCTTCTGGCAAAACAGGCGGCAGCCAGTAAAATGAATGGCACCGTCGGCACCAGCGGAAGAAAAATCCCGATAACGCCGCCCACGATAGCCAGCCACCCGCAGCAGATCAATATCCAGCGCAGAAAATTGTTTTTAACCTGATTGTCAGTCGATCTCACCGTATTCTTTATCATATTTTCCATTCTGGCGTAAAAGCCGATAAAAAAGCAATTAGTTTGCAGGGACTGAGGGGGGGGTAACTCGAATATTCCCCTCTTTTTATGCGGACTGCAGCGCGGATTCCGAAAAATCCACCTGCCGCCGTAAGAACGTAAGTCAAAATCAGAATAGAAGTAAAAAATAAAAAAACAATATTTGACTTGGGTCAATGAATTAACTGTTGGCAGGAGTATCTTTTATTACACAAAATTTGAGCAAATTAGCTGATAATTCGAAATTTCGCGTAGATAAGAGCGTTGCTATGCCCAAACAGAGAAATCTTCATTATTCAAACAAAGTCTCATTTCCATAATCCTGGAGGAGAAAATGTATGTCACACTCAGGTAGGCATCAAAATTGTTTCATCGCGCTTCTTATTTTATTGGCGAGTAGTTTTCCAGCTTGGGCAGATCAGGGTAAAGATATGTTCGACAAGCAGTGCGCCGGTTGCCACACCATAGGAGGGGGCGATAGCGGCGGTCCGGATCTGAAAGGAGTAGTTGCCAAGCGGACACATGAGTGGCTCGAATCGGTCATTATCGAGCCGAACAAGCTTTCAGCGAACAAGGATCCGATCCAGCTTGAGCTGGTAAAAAAATATGGCTATGAGATGCCGAATCTGGGTATAGGCCACGAAGATGCCCTGAAGATAATAGCCTATATTTCTGCGGCAGAGGGAACCGGCGCTGCAAAAATCTCACCGCCGACTGCGGAGCAGGTTGTAATTCTGGTGACTCCCGAGCTGGTTGCGCATGGGAAGGCACTCTTCACCGGGAGCACGCGCCTGGCTAAAGGTGGCGCACCCTGTCTCTCATGTCACCCCTTTACCTATCCGGGCATTTACGGCGGTAACCTCTCCATTGCAGATCTGAGCAAATCCTACCAGAAGATGGGCGATACCGGAATGAAAGGCGCGCTGAAGGCGCTCAAATTTCCGACCATGAAAAAGATCTATGCCGACCGACCGCTGACCGACGAAGAAATTGCGGCGCTGATGGCTCTCTTTAAGGATTCCTCTACCCAAAAGGGGAGCAGCGGTTCATCCGCTTTCCCGCTGGCGGGGGGAGTCCTGTTTGTTCTGTTGCTGGTTGGATTGTCTCTCTACAAAAGGAGGATCAGATAATGTCTAACGAACGAATAAAGGATGAGATAAATCCGTGTGACCGGGGGTGGGAGGAGTTCTACCGGAACCGGTGGCAGTACGACAAAATGGTGCGCAGTGCCCACGGTGTCAACTGTACCGGTGCCTGCAGTTGGATGGTACATGTAAAAGACGGCATTGTCGGCTGGGAAATGCAGGCAAACGACTATCCTCAGTTCAACGGCGACCTCCCCAACCACGAGCCGCGCGGCTGCCCCCGTGGGATCAGTTTTTCCTGGTACCTTTACAGTCCGTTGCGGGTCAAGCACCCCTATATGCGTGGCGTGCTGATCGATCTCTGGCGTCAGGCCCGCGCGGTTCATAACGATCCGGTCGCGGCCTGGAAGAGCATCGTTGAGAACACTGAATCTCGCGAAAGCTATGTAACCAAGCGCGGCATGGGCGGTTTCCGGCGCTCTTCGTGGGACGAGGCGAACGAGCTGATTGCCGCATCCTCCCTCTACACCGCCAAAAAACATGGTCCTGACCGGGTAATCGGATTTTCTCCGATCCCTGCCATGTCGATGATCAGCTATGCGGCCGGTACCCGCTTCCTTCAACTCCTTGGCGGCGTTGCCATGAGTTTCTACGACTGGTACTGCGACCTGCCGCCGGCATCGCCGCAGGTCTGGGGCGAGCAGACCGACGTCAACGAATCGGCTGACTGGTATAACGCTTCCTACATCGTCCTGTGCGGCTCCAACGTTCCGATGACCCGCACCCCGGATGCCCACTTTATGACCGAAGCCCGTTACCGAGGCACCAAGGTCGTGGTCATGTCACCCGATTACAACATGGCCTGCAAGTTTGCCGATGCCTGGATGCCGGTGGAACAGGGGCATGACGGCGCCTTCTGGATGGCGGTCAACCATGTCATACTGACCGAGTTCTACGCCAACCGCGATGTTCCATTCTTTACCGACTATGTACGCAAATACACCGATCTGCCGTTTCTGGTTAAACTGTCCGTGAAGGAGGGCACACTGCGGCAGGGTGAATTTTTGCGTGCATCCGAACTGGAACGAGCCGTTGACATAGAGAATGCCGACTGGACAATGTGTGTCGCCGACAGAGCTGGAAATGTTCGCATTCCGCACGGCAGCGTCGGTTCTCGCTGGAGCAAACAGGAAGGGAACTGGAACCTCGATATGGTGGATCTCGTCGATGGTGAAGATATCGACTGCGCCATGACTTTCCTCGGTCAGAAAACCTGCGCTGTCCGCTTTACCTTTGAGGCAGACGGTGATGTTGTCAGGGACGTCCCGATCCGGCGCGTTATGACCAGGGATGGCGAAGTGATTGTCGCCACCGTGTTCGATCTCATGATGGCTCAGTTTGGCGTTGCGCGGGGACTTGGCGGCGATTATCCGAAAAATTACCAGGATGACAAACCGTTTACTCCGGCCTGGCAGGAGAAATATACCGGTATAGCGGCTGAAACACTGATCACGATGGCCCGTGAATGGGCAGTGAACGGCGAACAGAGCAACGGTCGCAACATGATCATTGTCGGCGCCGGTATCAATCACTGGTACCACAACGACCTGATTTACCGCGCTGCCATCACCGCTCTGATCCTGACCGGCAGCGTCGGCAGAAACGGCGGCGGACTCGGCCATTATGTCGGCCAGGAGAAGGTCGTGCCGCTGGCCCCCTGGACCACAATCGCGATGGCACAGGATTGGACCAAGGCATCACGGCTGCAGAATACGCCGAGCTTCTGGTACATGCATTCCGACCAGTGGCGTTATGACCGTAATTTTGTGGACTATTTCAAGCCGGAGACCGGTGAGAATATGCCGATGCATACCGCTGATTTTAACGCCAAGGCGGTTAGACTCGGCTGGCTTCCCTTCTCCCCCCACTTCAACGAAAGCCCGATCCGACTGATCGAGCAGGCCACTGCGGCCGGTGCCACAAGCGACGACGAGATCCGGGCCTGGCTGATCAAGCGCCTGAAGAGCGGCGAGACTCGCTTTGCGATCGAGGATCCGGACGGCGCGGGAAACTCCCCGAAAGTCTGGTTCATCTGGCGCGGTAACGCTATCTCTTCCAGTGCCAAAGGGCATGAGTTTTTCCTCAAGCATGTCATAGGTGCTCCCAACAGCAGTTTTACCGCCCACGAGGCGGCAAAGGGGCAGGTCAAGGATATTGTCTGGCATGAAAAAGCCCCGACCGGCAAAATTGATCTGGTCGTTGACCTGAACTTCCGCATGGATACTTCAACACTCTACTCCGACATCGTGCTGCCGGCCGCAACCTGGTATGAGAAATCAGATCTGAATACCACCGACATGCATTCATTTGTCAACTGTATGGACGCCGCCGTTGATCCGACCTGGGAATCAAAATCAGACTGGAACATTTTTGCAGGAATCGCCAAAAAAGTCAGCGAACTTGCGCCAAACCATTTTCCGGTGCCGTTCAAGGATATAATTGCTGCACCGCTCCTGCACGACACACCGGGCGAGATCGCACAGCGGAGTGTCAAGGACTGGAAACTGGGTGAATGTGAGGCTATTCCGGGCAAGACCATGCCGAACCTCCCCATCGTGGAACGTGACTATATCAACCTCTACAACCGGTTCATGTCGCTCGGCCCGCATATTGGCCACCTCCATGCCCACGGTGTGAATTTTGAGGCGGAAGACGTTCACAAAAAGCTCCTGTCAGAAATGCCAACCCGTTCATGGGGTGGCAAAACCTGCATTGATCTTGAGGACGTACGCATCGTGGCTGATGTGCTGTTATCTTTTGCCCCGGAGACCAACGGTGAACTGGCGCACCGCGCCTATCAGAATCTGGAGAAGCGTGTCGGCAAGCCGCTCAGCCAGATTTCGGCAGGTAACCGTGATTTCCGTATCAACTGGGAGGACATCACCCAGAAACCGCAGCGTTTCATCAGCACCCCGGTCTGGAGCGGACTGGTCAACGAAAATCGTCCCTACGCGCCCTACACCCTGAACGTGGAACATGGCGTGCCCTGGCGTACCCTTACCGGACGGCAGTCACTCTATCTCGATCACCCGTATTATGGCGAGTTCAACGAAGGGCTGCCGACCTTTAAGGCAAAGCTGAACCCTGCCATACTCGATGAAACCGATGGTGAAACCGGCCTGATCCTCAACTTTTTAACTCCGCACGGCAAGTGGGGCATTCACTCCACCTACACCGACAACCTCCGGATGTTGACCCTCTCACGGGGCGGCCCGGTGGTCTGGCTCAATCATGAAGATGCTGCCAGCGCTGGGATCGAAGATAACGAGGCGATTGAGGTCTTTAACGCCAACGGCGTAGTCACCAGCCGCGCAGTAGTTTCATCACGCATCCCGAAAGGGGCTGCTGTCATGTATCACGCACCGGAGCGAACCCTGAATGTCAAAAAATCGAATAAGAGTGGCAAACGGGGCGGTGTACACAACAGCCTCTCCCGTATCCGCCTGAAACCGACTTTGATGCTTGGCGGCTATGCACAGTTCAGTTACTACTTCAACTACTGGGGGCCGACCGGAGTTAACCGGGATAGCTACGTGGTTGTCAGAAAGTTGAAGGGGGTGAAGCGATGAACGTCAGAGCGCAACTGGTAATGGTATTCAATCTGGACAAGTGCATCGGCTGCCACGCCTGTAGTATCTCCTGCAAAAACATCTGGACAGACAGGAAGGGTGCCGAATACATGTGGTGGAACAACGTCGAGACCAAGCCGGGCGTCGGTTATCCCAAAAAGTGGGAAAATCAGGACAAGTTCAAGGGTGGATGGCTTCGCGAAAATGGAAAACTGAAGTTGCGTGCTCTCGGCAAAGGGCCAACGCTCCTCAATATGTTCTTCCAACCCAATATGCCGAAACTGGACGATTATTACGAGCCGTTCGATTTTGACTACAGCAACCTCTATAAAGCGCCTCCCGGTAGCGACCAGCCTGTGGCCGAAGCGTTTTCGCAGATATCCGGCGAGCGGATGGAAGAGATTACCAACGGTCCCAACTGGGATGATGACCTCTCCGGTTCGCAGGTGTACGCCGTCAATGATGTCAATCTTAAAGATAGTTCCCTTGTTTCGGATTACGGCCGCATGTTCATGCAGTATCTACCCCGTATCTGCAATCACTGCCTGAATCCGGCCTGCGTCGCGTCCTGCCCGTCACGGGCGCTCTATAAAAGGGGTGAGGACGGTGTGGTGCTGGTTGACCAGGAGGTCTGCAAAGGGTGGCGTTTTTGCACCAGTGCCTGTCCGTACAAAAAGGTCTATTTCAACTGGCAGAGCGGCAAGGCTGAGAAATGCATCTTCTGTTTTCCCCGCACCGAGAGCGGACAGTGCAACGCCTGCGCCCACAGTTGTGTCGGCAGGATTCGTCACGTTGGCGTACTGCTCTATGATGCCGACCGGGTTGAGGAGGCGCTGCTTAAACCGGATAATCGACTGGTAGCGGCTCACCGCGAAGTAATTCTTGATCCGCGCGATCCGCAGGTGCGGGAAGCCGCCCGCAAGAACGGCGTTACCGATAAGTGGCTGGAAGCGGCTGAAAAGTCGCCGGTCTACGCTCTGGTGAAGGAGTTCGCCGTGGCTCTGCCGCTGCACCCGGAATTCCGTACCATGCCGATGGCCTACTATATCCCCTCGCTCTCCCCGGTAATTTCCAGTGGCGGCGATCTTCATGAGCTGGCCGATCATGGCACATTCCCTCTGTTGGAAAAAATGCGCGCGCCGATCAGCTTTCTCGCAAGCCTGCTATCAGGCGGCAATGAGGAGACCATTGCCGAAGTGTTGCGAAAGTTGATCGCTCTACGTCTTTTCAAACGGGCTGAAAATTTGAAACAGACTGTCGAAAAATCCATTCTTGAAAATGCTGGCTTGGATGAAGCTGGTGCCAACAAACTTTACCGCCTCTTTACCATAGCCCCGTACCGTGAGCGGTTCATAGTACCGACCCAGCAAAGAGAGGATGATGACCCAGAGCAGCGCAAAGGGGCAAGCGGCTTTGGCATTCTCAAGAAGAGCAGGGGGCCAAAATGACCATCGCTGCCAGCTATGAAGCCATCGCCCGAATGCTTGACTATCCGGAGAGCAAGGAGCAGTTGCAGGTCGACTCAAACATTGTCAGCTCATTCATGGACAGACAGGATCTGAAATCTCCCCTCTCATCTTTTACCGCTTTTGCGGCCGCTTCATCAGAGAGTGAACTTCAGGAGGAATATGTCGCAACCTTTGACTTCAATCCGGCTACTGCACCCTATCTGGGACATCACCTCTTCGGAGACAACCAGAAGAAGGGGGGATACATGATCATGCTGAAGCAGGAGTTTGAAAGATGCGGATATAAGGCGTCGGAAGTGGAACTCCCTGATCATGTTTCAGTCGTATTAGGTTTTTTGGCGTATCTGGCCAGACAAGAGGGGAATGGAGATTCTGTCTCCGCGCGCCAGTCGTTCATATCAAACTGTGTGCTCCCTGGTTTTGAAAGGCTCCATGCTGCTTTTTTAACCGGGCAGGACTCTCACTGGAAATCACTGGTTGAAACAGCCAGACTGCTATGCGTTGACGATTGCAAGGGGGTGCAACCATGCTGAACAACTTTATCTTCGTAGTTATGCCATACACGGCCCTGGCGTTGCTGATTTTTGTAACGCCGTACCGATTTTTCAGCAATCGACTGACCTGGTCAGCCTACTCCACTCAGTTTTTGGAGAGAAAAGTTCTCTACTGGGGCATCAACCCCTGGCACTACGGAATTATACCGGTACTGGCCGGACACCTTCTTGCTCTAATCTTTCCTGGTTCGATGAGAGCGCTTCTCGGTAACCAGACTAATCTGATAATCTTTGAGAGCATCGGACTGGCGCTCGGCCTCTTCGCAGTTTTCGGATGCTTGACGCTGCTGCTTCGCCGCATCAATACACCACTTCTTGTAAAGGTCAATAACGCATCCGACTGGATTCTGCTTTACCTGCTGTCAGCCCAGGCATTAAGCGGCATCTATGTAGCAACTTTCATGCGCTGGGGCTCCAGTTGGTATCTTGACGCAGCAGTGCCATACTTATGGTCCCTTGCCGCTTTAAATCCCCAGATAGAATACATGGTTGATTTTCCGCTCGTCTTCAAACTGCATGTAGCCGGTGCATTCCTGATTGTTGCGCTCCTTCCTTTCACCAAGCTGGTGCATATTCTCTACCTGCCGTTTGAATTTTTGAAAGATCCACCAATTCTGTATCGCTGGCGATCAAGGAATGGGGGCTAATATGTCCGAATCAGGTAGAAACGAAGAAAAAACCATGGGTTGGATGGATCTTCTTGCCTTTGGGCGCGCCGAGATAGTGGCTCTTCACAAGACATGGATTGCCTTCTTTATCACCTTCTATGTCTGGTTCAATATGGCGCCCCTTGCTTCAACCATCATGAAAGATACCGGCCTTACGCTGGATCAACTCAAAATCCTTGCCATCTGCAATGTCGCGTTGACTGTTCCGATGCGGGTTATTATCGGCATGCTGTGCGACAGGCATGGACCGCGTAAAACATTCTGCCTTGTTATGTGGACAATGGCTGTTCCATGTATCTGGTTTGCGTTTGCCAGCACCTTCACAGAAATGCTGATCTCCAGATTGATTCTTAGCTCCGTCGGCACCGGGTTCGTAGTCGGCATAGCCATGACCTCGCTCTGGTTCAAGCCCAGAGATACAGGCTTCGCGCAAGGCGTAGAAGCCGGTCTCGGCAACTGGGGCTCATCCCTGGCCGCAATCACCATGCCGATCCTTGCGCTTACGATCCTTGACAGTTGGCGGTGGTCAATAGCGGTCAGCGGCGTTGTGATGTTCTTATATGGTCTTTACTACTGGTTCTCCATTACTGACGGTCCTGAAGGAGCCGTCAGGGCGGTGGCCAGAAAAGCCCAGGCAATCGAAGTTTCTACCTGGGGCGACCTAATCAACGCAATCCTCTGGACGATCCCGATCGTCGGAGTGCTGGGACTTGTTGTCAGAACGGTTGTCAAGAAAGGCTATGTCACTTCAGAGATGTCCTACATCCTTTATTCCGTGATCGCCGCAGGAGTTCTTTATCAGATCTGGGCACTTATCAAAGTGAATGTACCTATTCTGCAAAAGGGAGTACCTGAGGACGACAAGTATCGCTTTACCCAGGTAGGCACTCTCTGCGCCTCTTATGTTGTAACCTTCGGCGCTGAGTTGGCGGTCATTTCAATGTTGCCGATGTTTTTCCAGAAAACATTCCAGATGACCCCGGTGATGGCAGGTCTGTTTGGTTCAATGTTTGCATTACTGAACTTCTTCTCAAGGGCACTTGGCGGCTATATATCGGACAGAACATCAACAAGAAAGCTGGCCCATCTCATATATCTCGGTGGTGTTACGTCCGGCTTTATATTAATGAGCTTCATTAGTTCGGAATGGCCTTTGATTCTGGCTTCTCTGGCGGTATTTGTCTGTGCGATGTTTGTCACAGGCGGCTGCGGCACAACCTTCGCCCTGGTGCCATTTGTAAAGAGGCGCATTACCGGAAACGTTGCCGGATATGCAGGAGCCTACGGCAATGTGGGCGCAGTCGTATACACGTCTGCCTACATGTTTCTGACCGATAGTCAGTTTTATCTTTTGATCGGTGCTTCAGCGGCAGCAGTGTTCCTCTTCTGTGTCGTTGCAATGAAAGAACCGCCAGGGGCATTTGCAAAAGAGTACCGGCTCTCGTCCGTTGACAAGGAGTTGATGTCCAAAATTGCAAGTTAATTCAGCAGGGTGAAATCTATTCTATATAAGTTGTAAATTTTGTTATGAGGAGAAAATTATGGCCAGATTACCAAGATGGGAACCGGAAGATCCGCAGTTCTGGAAAGAAACCGGTAGCGCAGTTGCATGGCGTACGTGTGCGTTGACAACGTTTTCGCTGATTTTTTCATTTGCCACATGGTTTGTAATGAGCGCGGTGGTTGTGAGGATGCCAGCCATCGGCTTTAAATTCACCACAATGGAGTATTTCTGGCTTGCAGCGATTCCGGGGTTTGCATCCGGCATCTTGCGACTGATTCATTCAAACTTTATTCCGGTACTGGGAACCAGGCCGGTTGTGAGCATCTCGACCATCATCAAAGTTATTCCGATGATCTGGCTCGGCCTGGCGATTCAGGATACGAGCACCTCCTGGGGCACTTTCATGATAATAGGGTTTTTGACCGGCATGGGTGGAGGGGATTTTTCGTCTTTCATGCCTTCGACCAGTATCTTTTTCCCTAAAAGACTGCAGGGACTCGCAATGGGAATTCAGGCGGGTCTTGGCAACTTCGGCGTCAGTATCGTACAGTTCGTCGCGCCCTGGATCATCGGTTTTGCCGCTTTGGGAGCCATAGCCGGCGGGCCGCAGGCATTTACCAAGGTTGATGTTTTAAAAGATGTCGTCGTCACCAAAAACGCAGCAGGTGTTGTAACCGATGTGGTAGCAAAAAGGCCGGATCTTGCAGCCGCCACAGTCATTACGAGAGATGGCGATGTGATCAAAGATGTAGTGATTAATGAGACGGCAACCACCAAAGGCATGAAGGTGGAGCTCAAAAAGAATGACGCTGGTCTTATTACGGCTGTGACCGTCAAGAAGGTAATCAAGAAGGATGTCTACCTGCAGAATGCACTGTTCGTCTGGGTTCCGTTCCTCATAGTCGCCTTTCTCCTCTGCGCAATATTCCTGAGAAGCGTTACGCTCCCGGCGAGAGGCTTCAAGGGACAATTTGAAATTCTTAGCAAGCTCAACAGGGCGCGGACGCATACCTGGAACTGCACCATAACCTATATCACTTCTTTCGGTTCGTTCTCCGGTTATGCGGCGGCGTTCCCAATGATGATAAAAACAGTCTACGGCGGCTTTGACGGCGCGCCTGATCCATTGGCATACGCCTATCTGGGGCCCCTGATCGGCGGCCTTATCCGCGCTCTTACCGGCCCGATATTCGACAAATGGGGCGGCAGCAAGGGGATGCAGTGGACAACACTTGGACAGATTGCAGGCTGTCTCGCCCTTGCATTCGGAGGATATCTCACGCCGACCGGCCTTGACCAGTTTCAGGGGTTTGTCTGGATAATGCTCTTTATCTTCCTGATGACAGGCACAAACAACGCCGCTACTTTTCGCCAGTATCCGATAGTATTTGCCTATTCGCCTGCCAAAGGCGCGCAGATGCTAGGCTGGACCGGAGCATGGGCGGCCTTTGGCCCATTTATCTGGACCTCGCTTATTGGTGGAGCAATCACACAGTTCGGTAGTGCCATTCCGTTTTTCGTTGGTGTCTCGGTATTCTACGCCTATTCCTGTTTCATCAACTGGTGGTACTACACCAGAAACGGAGCGGAGCGGTTTGACTATGGCAACTCGGGCGGAACCTGGTGGGACAAGCTTTCTGATAGTGAGAAGCAGGAAATGAAGCGGATCGATCTACGGGCGGCATAATAGATGGACACCATTGTCAACGCCATAGGCATACTCTACGGACTTGTGCTGATCCTTGCATTTTTTGTACGCAACAAGGTCATAGAGTCAATGCGCATCGATGCGCTGTTTATGCCGCAAGTCAGTGAGAACAGCAGGTCGGTTAATCTGGTTGCTGGGGTTCTGGTTACGGGGTATGGCCTCTATTCACTGTTGGGAAGAGGGTGAGGAATCCTCTCGTTCCTGGGAGCGCGGACATCCTGTCCGCATTCGGGTGGTTTTTTTGCCCGAATAAGTTTTTGACTTCA
>CAYQMO010000107.1:0-13404 GCA_964418315.1 uncultured Geobacter sp.
GTTATCACAGTTTCTTTCTGATAAATGGGGCACGACAAGAACTCGCCGGCACAGAATTGCAGGACTCTGCAGATATTGGTACTGGATAAATTTTTGCAGTAACATTCGGCAAATGGGTTGCTCAACAGATTACAAAAGCTATGCTTTTCCGGATAATATTCTGACGCGTTCATGCAAGAAATCCTTCCCCTTATTCGTACCTGCGAACAAGAAAACAGTCTGATGGCGGTTAGCCTTTGGTTCTGCAAAGCATTCCATAGAATAACAATTACCAGCAATCGCAGTGCCAACTGGCAACATAACGGTAACATGCTGATATATATGGTTGTTGGTAAGAAATAACTCGATGAGTGGGTAGGCAAAATGAAGAGTAATATCGAAAATCAGGGTGTGCTAAATGCATAGCATTAAAGATTATATTTCTCCAGCATACGCTTAAAGCTGCTGTAATCCATATCCAGCATCCGGGCCGCCTCCA
Organism: uncultured Geobacter sp.; assembly: GCA_964418315.1. Lineage (GTDB taxonomy): Bacteria > Desulfobacterota > Desulfuromonadia > Geobacterales > Pseudopelobacteraceae > JACRCG01. The sequence continues at coordinate 479 of CAYQMO010000107.1, forward strand.
TTTTTTTCCCGCCTGATGCTGCCAGAGCCTGCCGTATCGCCTGGCATTTAATCTCCTCGAAAGTCTGCATTGCAGCAGGGTTCTCCGTCTTGGCTGCAGCATTAGTTCCATGAGACATTATTGAATCAATAATGTCTGCTGTGACCTCTTCATCAGCAAACAGGGCAGCCCTTTTTATCTTGTTTCTCAGTTCGCGCACATTGCCCGGCCAAGGGTGGCGATTCAGCTTGTAGAGCGCCTCGGTGGTGAAACGGGGCGGAATTCTATCAAGCTCCAGTGAAACGTTGTTAAGGAACAGGCGTGCCAACAGCGCGATATCACCCCCCCGCTCCCGAAGCGGCGGTAAAGTTACAACTAATTCGCTGAGACGGAAATAGAGATCCTGTCTGAAATTACCTCTGGCTACATCTTCCTGGAGATCCCTGTTGCTGGCGGCAATGATGCGGATATTCACCATGACAGGCTTTGTCCCTCCAACCGGAAAGAACCGCTTTTCCTCCACGGCATGAAGTATCTTGGCCTGAATGTTTAGTGGCGCGCAATCTATATCATCCAAAAAAATGGTGCCGCCGTCAGCCTCCTCGAAAAGCCCTTTTTTTGTCGTTGAGGCGTCAGTAAAGGAACCTTTCAAGTGCCCGAAAAGCTGGCTCTCCAGCAGCGTCTCCGGCATAGCGCCCATGGTTACAGTGATAAAAGGGCTATGCCTGCGGAGACTCAGCCGGTGAATGACAGCCGCAAGATGCGATTTACCGGCGCCGGTTTCACCCTGGATCAGCAATGAAAAGTCCGTCCCGGCGATGCGTTGCGCCTTCTGAATGACATCCTGCATGGCAGGGCTTTCACCAAGGAGCATTTCCAGTGAAGCTCTCTCCCTCCGTTGCGTCTCCTCCAGTTCGATCCTTTGAAGTACGGGAGCTGCCGTACGGGTGATGGTATCGATAAGCTGTTGACCATCCAGAGGTTTACGCAGGTAGGCAGTAACCCCCAACTCAATGGCTTTGAGCAGATAAGTCGTCTCGGTAAAGGCGGTACAGAGGATTACAGGAGTTTCCTGGTTACCCTCTCTGATGCGCCTGACCATTTCAAGTCCGTCCATGACAGGCATCTTGATATCGCTTACTACGATGTCAGGATGTTCACGCTTCGCTATCTTCACCCCCTCTTCACCGTTCTCAGCGGGAAAAACCTTGGCAAACTTCATATTCAGCATGATGCAAGCCCGTTCGCGGAGCTTTGGCTCATCTTCAACAAACAGTATTTTCAGCGGCAGCTTGGTTGCCATTGCTTATTACCCCCTTGATTTTTCCGGGCAGTTCGACCTTGAATACGGTGCCTTCCGGGCTGCTTTCAAAGCTCAAACTGCCACCCATGCTCTCTTCGATAATCAGTCTGGTCATGTACAGGCCGATGCCGGTACCCTTGCCATCCGACTTGCTGGTGAAGTACGGTTCAAAAATCTTGTCGCCAAAATCGCCCGGTATGCCGCAACCGTTATCCTTCACTGTAATGACAATGTTTTCCCCATTGGCGGCAATCAACATTTCTATCTGTCCGACGAACGAGGCACCATTCAAATTAAGCTTTCTTTCGATTATTGAGTCCAGCGAGTTGCTGACGAGGTTCAACACGGACTGCTTGAACTCGTTCTGATAACCCATTATCTGCAACTTCGCACCGCCGACGTTATCAGTAATTTTGAGGTTGACATCGGTATTGTTACATTGAGCGGCAACCAGCAGACATACTTCCTGAATATTTTCTCTCACATCAAAATGCTCTATTACCTTTTCCGGGCTGAAGAAATTTCTGAAGCCTTCAATAGTGTCAGACATATAGTTCAGTTGCATCTGGGCATCAGTATTAGCGCTGTTCAGGAAATCACTGTCCAGGCTTTTGTTCTCCCAGGCCATCTTGACGCTTTGATTTATCATGCCGAGAGTGGCCAACGGCTGTCGCCACTGATGGGCGATAGCGCCGATCATCTCTCCTATCGCTGCAAGCCTTGCGTGGCGAGCAAGCAAGCGTTCATTCCTGAGACGTCTTTCAATCTCCTCCTCCACCTTTTTTGCCAGGTTCTCGTTTAATTGCTTTAGCAACTGCTCTGCCCGTTTGCGCTCCGTTATGTCGTAGACAGTGCTTCTGCTGTAAAGAAAAGATCCATCCCTGTTTTTGATGGTGGTCGCATTGATAAGTGCCGGAATAATCGAGCCATCCTTGCGGACCAGTTCAAACTCGACATCGCGGGCCCACCCCCTTTTCTTGAACAGCGGGAATTGATCTTCGAACATTTTCCTGCTTGTCGGCGAGAGAAGGTCGCTGATTTTAATCTTGCCAACAAGTTCGTCACGTTCATAACCGAGCCAGTTCAGCTCCGTCATGTTCATCCGCACTATCAGGCCGTTTTTATCCAAGGAGTGATAGCCGCAAGGGGCGTTATCGTAAAGGTCGTCAAGTTCACGCTGGCTTTTTCTCAGCGATTTTTCTCTCGCAGTAAGCTGTTGCGCCATGTTGTCAATTGATTGGGCGAGCTCGCCAAGCTCACCGCCGGAGACCTGAGTGGCTGCCTTAACCATCCGGTCACCGCTTGCCAGCAGTGAGGTGCTTACCTGCAGTTGGCGGATTCTTCTTATGAAACAGTAATTGCCTATGGGTATGGCCAGCAGGACAGCAACAATTAATATAGGTGACAATAACATCATATCTCTCAGTTCGGTCCAGCGGGCGTTTTCCAGTAATCCCGCCACCGGGAGGCTGGCGCGAATGTATAGATACGGCTCTTGCTCTTCCAGCAATTTCAGAGAATCGTAAGAGATGATCCTTTTCTCGCCAGACAGGTCTACATCAATGAAGGTGTCTCTGTTAGAGCCTTTCTTCATCCGGTCGAATTGCTCGCTGCTCAGCTTGATGCCGATGTATTTCTCCGGATTGATGTTGCGATATATGATGATTCCGTTGCGGTCGATTATACTGAAAGCAGAACCGTCCGGCAGTCCTGATTGCTGCAGCAGTCTATTGAAAAACTGGAAATTGATATTCACGGCAATGGCGCCGGCGATCTTTCCGCTGTTATCGAAAACGGGGTAAGCGAAACCGATGGTTGACTTTGAGGAAATAGCGCCTACAAGATATTCTCCAGAGGCAATCTTTCCGGTTTTTACCGCATTCTGAAAGGTGCGTTTGTCACCGATGTTGAACGCTTTGGTCATTTGCAGCGCTGAAGCCCAGACTTCACCTGTAATGTCAGCAATAACAATATTGCCGTATTGCGGGCATTTTTTGAGAATATTGCCAAGCATGGCAGAAATCTCAGCCGTACTATGCGCTTTTATTGAGGATAATTGAGATAAGACCGTCAATAGCTGTTCCGCATCGCCGGTCAGATTGTACTGTTCCCGTGCAATGCTCGATACCAGACGCCGTGCACTCCAGAGTCCTCTATTCATTGCGTCGCGCCGCTGCTCCATACCGGCATGAATGATCAGTGTTACAGAAGGCAAGGTCAGTAAAATGGCCAGTATAATGAGGTGAGTCCGTAAAGAGAGTGACAGATAGAAACCGAGCAGCTTATTTTTCATAGACTCTATTCCTTTATATCAAGAAAACGGCAAGCGGCGTTTGTCTCATAAATACGCCATCTATATAACATTTCCAATAACCTTTTTCAGTTCGTTACCATAATCAATCACTGACCGGTTTACTCTCTCGTGCAGTGTGCATTTTACCTACCCAATTCTTCATTTTGCCTACCATGAAAAGGACATTGATAACTCATAACGGTTAGAATCCGTGCGCTTATCTCTTGGCACTGCTATTGCTAACGTCTGACGTCCAGTCATTACAATTTTTCAGCCAAGTTCATTACCTGCCCAAATTTTTTCCAACCCGGATTGAGTGACCAGGCAGGTTTACAGCCTGTCAGGCAAAGGAGCCGTATATGTCGTATCTGCTCGCGTTATTTGTAGTAATCGCTTTAGTAGCCGTTGGCATCCAATATTCCTTTTACTTGAGACACAAGAGTGAAATCAAAACGAAGTTGGATGGCACAGCAGATGACAAAAGTCGGCTGTGAAGAAAGCATTTGCTCCGGGTAACCTTTATGAGTACGTCTTCAAGCATTGACTATGTCATGACTTGGATGGGTTCAATATGGAAGACAAGGCGACAAATCTACCCGACTCTGCACTCCAGATGATAATACTTTACGAGGCCTAATTTTGAGCTTTTAGTAGGCCGGTTCAAGCGAAGCGGAACCGGCGTTTTCTGCCATCGCCAGCATTGCTGCCGGATGCGCTACGCTTCATCCGGCCTACAACTAACCTTTCTGGCTCAGACATCCTCGATGTCGTTATACGCGCCCTTTTTCAACAAACTTGCCTCATCGCCGTTATCGGCCGTCGCCCCCCAGCTTTCCAAATTCTTGACTTTAAGGCTCTGTATCTGTAGTTTGATGCAGCTTTGACGACTTACAAAATGGAGAGATCACTTAAATGGAATATAAAGAGACCCTCAATCTACCGGAAACAGCCTTCGCAATGAAGGCAAATCTGCATCAACGTGAACCGGAAATGCTCGCCAAATGGGAACAGAACGGTCTCTACGCCAAACTGGAAGCTGGCGGCAAAGATAAACCACTGTACATTCTGCATGACGGCCCCCCTTATGCCAACGGCCATATCCATATCGGTCATGCGCTCAATAAAACTCTCAAGGATATCGTGCTTAAAGTCAAACGGATGGAGGGTTTCCACGCCCCTTACGTTCCGGGGTGGGACTGTCACGGTCTGCCGATCGAGCTGCAGGTCGAAAAAAACCTGGGATCAAAGAAACATACCATGAGCAAACTGGAGATGCGTCGGGAATGCCGAGCGTACGCTACCAAATTTGTCGCTATCCAGAAAGAGGAATTCAAGCGCCTCGGCATCCTTGGTGACTGGGAAAATCCCTACCTGACGATGAATTACGAATACGAAGGAGTGACGGCCGCCGAGCTGGCTCGCTTTGCCCACAACGGCGGCCTTTATCGCGGTCGTAAACCGGTACACTGGTGCTCTTCGTGTGTCACAGCACTGGCTGAGGCAGAAGTCGAACATGCCGACCACACCTCCCCCTCCATCTTCGTCCGCTTCGCCCTGCAAGATGACTTGTCGGCAGAAATCCCCGCTCTGGCCGGAAAACAGGCTTACGTTGTCATCTGGACAACAACACCCTGGACGATTCCGGCCAACCTTGCGGTCGCTCTCCATCCGGAGTTTGACTATGTTGCGCTTGAAACAGAGAAGGGGGTGCTGATTGTCGCCGAAGGACTTAAAGATTCGTTCCTGGCAACCGTCGGCCTGACAGGTGTCGTTATCGCAACCTTCAAGGCCGGAGTGCTGGAGCGTAAACTTTGCAGACACCCCTTTTATGATCGTGATTCAATCTTGCTGCTAGGTGAGCATGTCACGCTGGAAGCTGGCACCGGATGTGTTCACACCGCGCCCGGCCATGGTCAGGATGACTTTGAGCTCGGGCTGAAAGAGGGGCTGCAGATCTACAATCCGGTTGATAACCATGGCAAATATCTCGCTGATGTCGAATTTTTTGGCGGTCAGCAGGTTTTTCCGGCCAACAAGAGCGTCATCGATAAGCTGATAGAAGTGGAGGCGCTGCTTCACTCCGAACCGATAGTCCACTCATACCCGCACTGCTGGCGTTGCAAAAAGCCGATCATCTTCCGGGCGACCGAACAGTGGTTTATCAGCATGAAGGCGAATGACCTCCGTGACAAGGCGCTCAAAGCCATTGACCAGGTACGGTGGATTCCGAAATGGGGGCGTGAGAGGATCTACGGCATGATTGAGAATCGCCCCGACTGGTGTGTCTCGCGTCAGCGCTCCTGGGGTGTCCCGATTACCGCGTTTTCCTGTACCGTCTGCGGTGAATATGTAGCCGACGGCGCAATCATGGATCACATAGCGGCTATTTTCAAAAAAGAGAGTTCCGATATCTGGTTCGACTGGAGCCCGGAGCAGCTTCTCCCTACCGGCACGGTCTGCCCTAAATGCGGCGCGGCATCCTTTGACAAGGAAAACGACATTCTGGACGTCTGGTTCGATTCCGGCGTTTCTCATGCGGCTGTGCTGGAACCTTGCGCCTCTCTCCGTTCACCCGCCGATATGTATCTGGAGGGGAGTGACCAGCATCGTGGCTGGTTCCATTCATCCCTGCTGGAGAGCGTCGGCACGCGGGGAGTCGCACCCTACAAAAGCGTTTTGACACATGGTTTCGTGCTGGACGGCAAAGGGCGCAAGATGAGTAAATCGACCGGTAACGTCGTAGCGCCAGAAGATGTCATCAAAAAATTTGGTGCAGATATTCTCCGTCTCTGGGTTTCTGCCCAGGACTACCGCGACGATACCCGAATTTCCGAAGAGATCCTGACCCGTGTCGCTGAGGCGTATCGCCGTATCCGCAACACCTGCCGCTATATCCTCGGCAATATACACGACTTTAATCCGGGAGCGGACTCCGTGCCGTTCGAGAAGATGCCGGAAATCGACCGCTGGGCGCTGCACCAGCTCGAAATCCTGAAAGGTCGCGTTCTCACAGCCTATCATGAGCTTGAGTTCCACGTTATCTATCAGGAGATCAACGGTTTCTGTACGACAGAGATGAGCTCATTTTATCTGGACATCCTCAAAGACCGAATGTACACAAGCAGGGCGAACTCATGTGAGCGACTAAGCGCCCAGACGGTCATGTTCCGTATCCTCGACGCACTGGTGCGTATGCTGGCTCCGGTACTCTCGTTCACATCAGATGAGGTCTGGCAGTTTATGCCGGGAGAACGCGAGGAGAGTGTGCATCTTGCAGAATTCCCACCCCGTAACCCGGAATGGCGGGATGATGCTCTGGCCGCCCGTTGGGAACGGATCATCAAAGTGCGCTCGGATGTTTCAAAAGCACTGGAGCTGGCGCGAGTCGCCAAGACCATCGGCCATTCACTCGACGCCGCCGTAGCCATTGCCGCACCGCCGGAGCTGTTCGAATTTCTTAAAGGGTATGCAGCCGATCTGCACAGCATTTTTATTGTATCGAAAGCGACCCTGGAAGCGGAGTTGGAGGGGGAATACCGGACATCAGAAAACCTGGAGGGGCTTAAAATAAAGATAACCGCAGCTCCGGGAGAGAAATGCGAACGCTGCTGGTATTACAGTGAAGAGTTGGGGAGTAATGCCGAACACCCGACGATCTGTCCGAAATGTACGACCGCTGTTGTTTAGGTTTCATCCGCCTTTATCTTTCTTTATCCCTGTTAAAAAGCCTTTGAAGTTAATTACAAAACCTTTTTTTACAGGGATAAAAGGGATAAAGGCGGATAAAGACAAAATCAAAAAGATTTTTGTTTAAAACCATGTAAAGGGGAAATGGATATGCGCGCTGATATCTTGGTCTCGTCACTCATGACTACCGATATAAAAAGTACCACAGCGGACGCCTGCCTGGCGGATGTAATTAAATCAATGATCGACAGCCGTTATTCCTGTGCTCTTGTTGTTGAAAACGATCTGCTGGTCGGCATCATTACCGAACGGGATATCGTCCGGCTGATGGGGCTGTTCATCTCGGACGCAGAAAAGCCGGAGCATCCGCTGCAAGTTGCCGATGTGATGTCAGGCCCGGTGGAAACTATTTCCGAAGATACCACCCTCTTTGATGCGCTGGTTATATCGTCAACCCAGAAGATCCGGCACCTGCCGGTTGTAAGTGATTCCGGCAAGCTTCTTGGTCTGGTAACTCAATCCGATCTTGCCAGGACTCTTTTCAAAGTATACGAGCAGCAGCAAGAGCTGGTTGAGCACTCTGTCAACAAGCGCACCAAAGAGTTGCAGCAGATCAACGAAGAGCTCAGATCACTTTCCATGGTGGACGGGCTGACCGGACTAGGTAATCGCCGCGCAATGGAAGTTGATCTTGAACACTCCCACAGTCAGGCTCTCCGCTATAACCGCTCATACTCAGTGGCGCTCTTCGATGTCGATCATTTCAAGCTTTACAATGACTGTTACGGCCACAAAGCCGGAGATAACGCCCTGCGGCTGATTTCGGATCATCTTTCAAAAAAAATCAGAACATGTGACCGGCTCTATCGGTATGGCGGAGAAGAGATCCTCCTGATCCTCCCGGAAACAAGTCTGTCTGGCGCCCTTATACTGGTGGAGAGGATACTGGCGAGTTTTTCCGAGCTGAATATCCCTCATGAAAAAAGCTCCTACGGCTTCGTTACTCTCAGTTGCGGATTAGCCAACCATGTTGGAAAAAGTGCCTTCGAAAACTGGGAAGGGCTGGTGGATCAGGCTGATCAAGGTCTGTACGCATCCAAAAAAAATGGTCGCAACCGTGCCAGCGTCATACTCCGGGAAGGCGAGGCTGACGACAGCATTAACTCTATGCACGGAATAAATCAATGAAACCTCGATACACCCTGTTTGCTCTCATCACCACCTTCGGCATCATCATTGACCAGATCACCAAAATCGCCGTTGATCGCAGCATGCAGCTCTCCGACTCAATCACGATTGTTGAACACTTCTTCCACCTCACCTACGTCAGAAACAGAGGAGCCGCCTTCAGCTTTCTCTCGGAAGCGTCGTGGCGGCTGCCGTTTTTTATCTCCGTAACAATAGTTGCAGTGATCGTCATCCTGATCGCTCTTCAAAAGATGCGTGATGACCAGAGATTGGCGCATACTTCGCTTGCCATGATCTTCTCCGGTGCAGTCGGCAATCTGATCGACCGGATCCGCCTGGGTGAAGTGATCGATTTCCTCGACGTTCACTGGTACCAGCACCACTGGCCGGCCTTCAACGTGGCGGATTCCCTGATCTGCGTCGGGGTTTTTCTGCTGGCACTGGATATGATGCTGGAGGAGAAGCGCATAAAGGAGCAGTGATGAGAGCAGCTATTCTGACGTTGAGCGACAAAGGGTCACGGGGCGAACGAGTTGATGAAAGCGGTCCTGCTCTGACCGCCTGGCTGGAAGAGCGGGGCGTAACGACCGTTCAGGCACGTATCATCGCCGATGAGTTCAGCGATATTGTTGAAGTGCTGTCGGAGTGGGCTGATGCCGATGTGGCCGATCTGATCCTGACAACCGGCGGCACCGGCGTTTCTCCGCGAGATATAACGCCTGAGGCAACCCTGCAGGTTGTGGAGCGCTTGATCCCCGGTCTTGGAGAGCTGATGCGGATCAGGAGCCTGGAGAAAACCATTATGGCTCCGCTCTCCCGAGCCGTAGCCGGGATTCGCAACCGGTCACTCATAATTAATCTTCCCGGCAGCCCGAAAGGAGCGCTGGAAAACCTTGAGGCGGTCTGGGCGACAATCGGCCATGCAGTTGAGAAGATTCGGGGCGGGCAGGAAGATTGCGGCGGTAGATTTGCAAAATAAGCGATGGTGATTATATGAAGGCACCAAGCGCGGCGCGCATCGCGGGACCTGAAACTGTCCGGATGCTGGAGCTGGGACATCCCTGGGTTATTGCCGATTCCTACACGCGCAAATGGCCGGTCGGCATTTCCGGCCAGACGGTTGAACTATGTGACAGCCATGACCGTTTTCTGGCTACGGCCCTGCTTGATCCTCATGACCGGATCATCGCAAGGGTACTGGATCGTACACGGATTCAGCTTGATCGACCCTGGCTGACCGAAAAACTAAGTGGTGCCATCGAGTTGCGCCGTAACCATGCAGGGTTGTGCGAGACCACCGCCTACCGTCTGGTCAACGCCGAGGGGGATGGCCTTCCTGGCCTGACTGTTGACTGTTATGGCGATTATCTGATGCTTCAGCTTTATACTCCCGCCTGGCGACCGCACCTTCAACTGTTCACCCAGGTTTTGCACGAGCTCCTCTCCCCGCGTGGTATCTATGAAAAAAGCCGACCACAGAAAACCCGCGAACTGGAGGCTGTCAGTGACAGTAAAAGTTACGGGCGTCTTCTGAGCGGAACCGCCGCCCCTTCACTTCTTGAAGTGCAGGAGAATGGTCTCACGTTTCTGGTGAGTCTTGAACAGGGGCTGAACACCGGGCTGTTCCTCGACCAGCGCCGCAATCGGAAAGATCTGATGGAACGGGTAAAAGGAAAGCGACTGCTCAACCTGTTCTCCTACACCGGTGCTTTTTCGGTGGCAGCCTCAGCGGCAGGCGCTGAACAGGTGACAAGCGTCGATGCCTCGCCAGGCTATAGTGATCGGGCTCGCGACAATTTTGCTGCAAACCGCCTCAACCACAAACAGCATGAATTTATTGTCGGAGACTGCCTTTCGGTACTGGGTAAACTGGGGAAAAACGGAAAACGCTTTGATCTGATATTGATGGATCCTCCGTCTTTCTCAACAACGGCACAGAGCCGTTTTACAACAATCGGCGGCCTTTCTGGTCTGGTAGCCGCTGCACTGCCGTTGCTCACCAACAACGGACTTTTGATTGCGTCCTCCAACCACCAGAAAGTTGATGTTGCCGAGTATCTTAAAGAGCTGCGACGCGGAGCCCTCCAGGTCTCGTGTGACCTGCGAGTGATTTCCCTGCTTGGACAGCCGGAAGACTTCCCCTATCCGGTGACTTTTCCGGAAGGGCGCTATCTGAAATACGCTGTTTGCGTGAAGTCGGAAAATCCGCGCGGCAAGAGAACAGAGAGCGAGGAGAGTAAATAATGCGCATAGGGCATGGTTACGACGTTCACCGCCTGGTAGAGGGGAGAAAAATGATTATCGGCGGGGTTGATATCCCGTGGGAAAAGGGGCTGCTCGGACATTCCGACGCCGACGTGTTGCTCCATGCCATTGCAGACGCGATTCTGGGGGCGATCGGTGAAGGTGATATCGGCAGACATTTTCCTGATACCGATCCGGCATACAAAGGGGCAGACAGCCTGAAACTTTTGGCTCACGTTATGGAATTGGCGGCTGGAGAGGGATACCGTCTGGGAAATCTGGATGCAACCATCATCGCACAAGAGCCGAAGATGGCACCATATATTCGAAGTATGCGGGAAAACATTGCGGCGGTGCTGCATGCCGATGTGAGCAAGGTCAATGTTAAGGCAACGACTGAGGAGGGTCTCGGTTTCAGCGGTGCCGGTGAGGGAATTGCTGCCCATGCGGTGTTGCTGATGGTAAAATACAGGTAATAGATTCGTGGGAGATGCGCATGAAAGAAGCCATGTTTTACGAGCGGGAGAGGGGAGGAAATGTCCGCTGCGGTCTGTGCCGTTTTTTCTGCCTGATTAGTGACGGTGCCCGCGGTATCTGTGCTGTCCGTGAGAATCGTGGGGGTACGCTGTATAGCCTTGTCTACGGCAGAGTGTGCGCCGAAAGTGTCGACCCGATAGAAAAAAAACCGCTATTCCATCTGATGCCGGGGAGCAGGACGTATTCGATTGCAACTGCGGGGTGCAACTTTAGTTGTCACCACTGTCAAAACTACAGCATCTCCCAGGTCGTGCGTAACGCACCTGTTCATGGGAGAGATGTGAGCCCGCAAGAGATCGTGCAACGTGCAATCGATAACGATTGCAGCTCCATCTCCTACACCTACACTGAACCGACCATTTTTTACGAGTTCGCGTACGATACGGCGCGTCTGGCTCGTGAAGCAGGGCTGAAAAACATCTTCGTCACCAACGGCTATATCAGCAGAGAGGCTCTCGCAACAATCGCCCCTTTTCTGGATGCCGCCAATATCGATCTGAAGGGCTTTTCCGAAGGTTTCTATCGCGATATCGTCCACGCCCGCATATCCGAACTGCTCGATTCAATCGCCGAATATCGCAAACAGGGGATCTGGATCGAACTTACCACCCTGATCATTCCGGGACTGAACGATTCGGATGCCGAACTGCTTGGAATTGCAGAGTTTATCGTCACCAATCTGGGGGTTGACACGCCGTGGCACGTATCCGCCTTCCATCCAACCTACAAATTAACCGACCGCCCCGGAACTCCGGTCGAAACCTTGCGAAAGGCTCGCCAGATCGGCATTGCCGCCGGATTACGCTATGTTTACGAGGGAAACAGGCCGGGCGAAGGGGGCGAAAACACATACTGTCCAGATTGTTCGATCCCGCTGATCAAACGCTATGGTTTTAGCATCAGCAGCAATAAAATTCTGAACGGTATCTGCCCAGAGTGCGGTGCCGCAATAGCCGGGACAGGCTAAACTTCAGCAAGTATTCGGTTACAGATTGAAGAATCTTTTTTGTCATTCTGAACGGAGTGACGAATCTGTTGTAAAGGAATTTGAATTTGAAAATGTATGCCGTTTACATTCTTGCATGATAAGAAGGTGATGACAGCAGCAGGAATAAAGCAAAGTGACGAGACGGTGCCAGATGAAGCCGGATATTCTCATTCCAGGATTCATCAGACTCTGTAACCTGTCCACAATCTGGTGGAGTGATGAATATCAGAGGAGACGAATCAATAAGAATATTCCAATCATTGCGATGCCAATTGCAAGCTTTCCGGCCACTCCTATAGCCAGACCTACTACAGTCCCAAAGCCAGCCCGGCTTGCCTCATCCAAACTGCGCTGTAACGAGAGTTCCGCAATTACTGCTCCAACAAAAGGCCCAAGCAGTATTCCGGGAAAACCGAGAAATATTCCTGCAAGACCACCCAGAGCAGCGCCCACCATAGCTCGTCGCGATCCACCATACTTTTTAGCGCCCAGGATTGATGCCACAAACTCCACCACATAGGTCAATGCAGCCATTCCTGCCAGGAGCAGTAGTGTCCAGAGTCCAATATAGCGGAAATTTTCCGCCCAGGCACCAAGGAGTAATCCCAGAAACAACAGCGGCGCTCCAGGAATTAAAGGCAGCAACAGTCCCGCCAGTCCGGTGAAGGTTAAAATTGCCCCGATGATCCAGAGTATTATTGATTGAT
>CAYQMO010000108.1:0-13111 GCA_964418315.1 uncultured Geobacter sp.
TGCGGATGAAACCTTTAATCTTAAAGACAAGATGGTTTATTTTCTCCGTGTTCTCTGTGACTCTGTGGTAAAAAATAGGTTCCACCTGTGATCGACATCGAAAAATTCATCCAGCTCGCCCCCTCCCCAGCCTACGTCGTTGACCTAGGGCAGTTGCGCCACAATCTTGCCATTCTGGACGACGTTCAACAGCGCAGCGGCGCTAAAATACTTCTGGCGATGAAGGCGTTCTCCATGTGGAGCGTTTTTCCGCTGATCAGCCGGACGCTCCATGGTGTCTGCGCCAGCTCGCCCTGGGAGGCGAGACTCGGACGGGAGGAGTTCGGGAGAGAGGTACACAGTTTTGCTGCTGCTTTCAAAGAGAGCGACGTCGTTGAGCTGCTTGGCATCTCCAATCATCTGGTGTTCAACTCCTTTGCCCAGCTCGAACGCTTCCGCCTTTTGTGGGAGAAGGAACAGGGCCGCGTCTCCATCGGTCTGAGGGTAAACCCGGAACATTCCGAGGGGCTTACTGAAATGTATGATCCCTGTGCAAGCAACTCACGCCTCGGCATCCCACGCAGAGAATTTGAAGAACACACACTGAGCGGCATCGAAGGGTTGCATTTTCACACCCTCTGCGAACAGCTTTTTGAGCCTCTGGAACGAACGGCCAAAGTTTTTGAAGAAAAATTTGGTGAATTTCTGCCGCAGATGAGATGGCTTAACTTTGGTGGCGGCCACCACATTACCAGGGAAGGGTACGATATTGACGGTCTGATCGAGCTGGTGAAATATTTCAAGGAGAAATATGATCTGGAAATCTACCTTGAGCCGGGAGAAGCGATCGCCATCGGCACCGGAATTCTGGTGGGCGAGGTATTGGACGTAGTCAACAACGGCATGGATATAGCCATTCTTGATGTTTCAGCCACCTGCCATATGCCTGACATTCTGGAGATGCCATACCGCCCCGGCATTACTAACGGCTTCGATGCGGGCGAAAAAACACACACTTACCGCCTTGGAGGCTCTTCATGCCTGGCTGGTGACATCATCGGGGACTGGTCGTTTGAAAAACCACTTCTTCCCGGCAGCAGAGTTGTCTTTGAAGATATGGCGCACTACACGATGGTCAAGAGCAGCACTTTCAACGGCATTCAACACCCGCACATCTGCACCTTCGAGCCTGAGACGGGGGAACTAAAAATTGTACGCAGCTTTAGCTATGAAGATTTCAAACAACGACTTTCATAAGGATAGAAATTATGTCAATTAACACAAGAATCTGGATGACCGGCTCCCTGGAATGGTTCGGCTACATTGGTGAAGAGGAGATGTTTCTCGGGCAGCGCTCCTTTCCAAATCCACCGGAAGAAGGAGACGCATGGACTACCGAAGTTGGCGATATGTTTAAAATTATCGATGGCGAGATTACCCATCTCGGCACAACGGAACCGCCAAAAAAACATTGGTGACTCAAACCGATGTCTCCTCGCGCACAAAAGCTGTAGACCGCATGACAGATCCTCTGCATATCATTGAAGTCGCCATTCCGCTCTACCTGGAAAGAACCTTCCATTATCTCGTTCCTAAAACATTACGCGACCAGGCTATTACCGGTCGACGGGCTCTGGTGCCATTCGGGAACCGGAAGCTGACCGGTTACATTTTAGGGTCCGTTACCGGATCCTCAATTGCCAATTTAAAAGAGATAATTACCGTGCTGGACAATGAACCGCTCTGGACGGCAAAAGAGCTTGAATTTTTCCGCTGGACTGCAGCCTATTACCAGCATCCGCTCGGCGAAGTCATACGCACAGCGCTTCCGGCGGGTATTAATGTTCAGATCCTCAAAGTGGTTGACAGTGAGCAGGGAAGATTGACCGGAGGGAAAACTGTCCGGAGGGAAAAGTTTTACCTGCCCGCCCCGGCGACTGCCCCACTTCGCCAACCTGGCGCCAAAGCACTGGAAATACTGGCGGTAATTCGCGACTCCGGTGATGTTTCCGCTGCGGATCTTCGCAAGCGTTTCGGTGTCTGCGCATCACAACTAAAGCGATTAACAGAGCTTGGCCTTATCAGGGTGGAGGAGCGCGAAGTGTATCGTGACCCTTTTAAAGATCAGCAGGCAGCGCGTGATGTGCCACGAATTTTGCAGACACACCAAAAAGCGGCCTTGGACGCTATTTCAGACTGCCTCGACGGCAGGATTTTTACCCCGTTTTTACTCTATGGTGTAACCGGCAGCGGCAAAACCGAGGTTTACCTTCAGTCGATCTCGCATGCGCTTGAACTCGGCAGAAATGCCTTGGTGCTGGTTCCGGAAATTGCTCTCACACCGCAGTTGACCGGACGCTTTCAAGCCCGTTTTGGTGGCGGTATTGCCATCTTGCACAGCGGGCTTTCCGATGGGGAGCGCTATGACGAATGGCGCCGTATTCGGCGGGGGTTAGCAAGAATAGTCATCGGAGCGCGCTCGGCAATTTTTGCACCGATGGAAAAGATCGGCATTATCATTGTCGATGAAGAGCATGAAACTTCCTTTAAACAGTCGGACGGGCTCCGCTACAACGCCCGCGATCTGGCGCTGGTACGGGGGCAGAAGGAGCGCGCCGCTGTTGTTCTTGGCTCCGCAACGCCATTGGTTACCACTGTCTACGCGGCAGAAGAAGGGCGCCTGAAATTGCTGGAGTTGCCGGAAAGGGTTGCAGGGCGGCCGATGCCGCTTGTTGAACTGGTGGCGATGAAGGGGAGTAAAGAGACCATCTCGACCTCCCTGTCGGCAAAACTGACCGAAACCTTCGAACAGAGACGACAGGCAATTCTGTTTCTTAACCGGCGAGGCTTTGCCACGTTTCTGGTTTGTACCGACTGCGGAAAGCCGTTGACCTGCCCAAATTGTTCCGTAACCCTTACCTACCACCGCCAGCGGGGAGAGAGCCTCTGCCACTACTGCGACTATGCAGTTCCGGCTCCCGGCACCTGTCCGGCATGTTCAGGAAATACTCTCAGTGAATTGGGAGCAGGGACTGAAAGACTGGAACACGACCTGAAAGAGTTGCTGCCAACAGCCCGTATTCTCAGGATGGACAGTGATACGACCTCCGGCAAAGGGAGCCACGAGCGCCTGCTGTCACGCATGAACGACGGCAGCGCCGACGTTCTTGTCGGCACCCAGATGATTGCAAAAGGACATGACTTTCCTGAAGTAACGCTGGTCGGGGTAGTGAACGCAGAAGCCAGTCTCGGTATGCCTGATTTCAGGGCTGCTGAACGGACCTTTCAACTATTGTCCCAGGTCATCGGACGAGCCGGGCGTGGAGAGAATCCGGGAAAGGTCGTCGTGCAGGCGTTCGATACCGAACATTACGCAATACGGTCGGCTGCCGAACATGATGCCGCCGGATTTTATCAGCAGGAGCTGGAGTTTCGCCGTGAAGCCGGCTACCCACCATTTGCGTTTCTGGCGGCTTTTGCAATCTCAGGGTTATCGGAACAGGCTGTAACCGAGCAGGCTGACCTGGCGGCAAGGTTGCTGATGCGCCTGAAAGTCGAGCTGAGAGCCCGGGTTGAAATCCTCGGCCCCGCACCATCCCCACTTTATCGTCTCCGCAATCGTTTTCGCCGCCAGATACTGCTGAAAGGCTCCAACCGAAGCGATCTTCACAGGCTGCTCTCCTTCTGGCGGCAGCGTACGACCGTAGTATCAGCGGTGCGTATTTCTGTTGATATTGATCCGGTTGATATGATGTAAACATGCTTTCATTTTTTACCCAGGTCTGGAGTTCTACCGATGCACCAAGCCGGAATCTACGAAGAAGAAATAGCCGGAAAAGCCTACGACACTGCACTATTGCGACGCTTCGCCAGCTATGTGGCTCCCTACCGCTTCGCCGTCATTGTTGTAGTGCTGATACTGCCGCTTGTGGCCGCCTGCAGACTTGTGCAGCCCTGGATTATAAAGATTGCCATTGACAACCATATTATCTCCGGAAAGCTCGCCGGGCTTGAAATAATTGCACTCGGCTTCCTCGGCATCCTGATCGTCGAATCACTCCTCTCTTTTCTCGAAGTATATCTGCTGCAGTCGGTCGGGCAGCGGGTCATGTCTGACATGCGCGCGGAGTTGTACCGCCACGTCATGCATCTCCCTGTCACCTGGTTCGACAAAGTGCCGACCGGGAGTGCGGTTACCAGGCTGACCAGCGATATCGAAGTTTTGGGGGAAATGTTTGCTTCCGGCATCATCACGATTATCGGCGACATCCTGCTGTTAATCGGCATTATCTCCGTCATGCTCTGGATGAATCTCAAGCTGTCACTGGTGACCTTTTCCGTTTTGCCGGTTCTGCTCTACGTCGCCTACACCTTCAGGCGCCGCATGAGAAAATCATTCCGGGAGGTGCGGGCGCGCCTCGGGACTATGAATTCCTTCCTCAACGAATGTATTTCCGGCATCAGCATAATCCAGATATTTAACCGCGAACGTGATGAAGAGCGGCGCTTCAGCCTGCTGAATGCTTCGTATCGCGACGCCAATATGCCGGTCATCTTCTGGGATGCGTCACTTTATGCCATGGTTGAGGCGCTTTCATCAATTGCTGTCGCCCTGATCATCTGGTACGGCGGCGGCGAGATTTTACGAGGAGCGCTGACCTTCGGCGTACTGGTCGCCTTCATTCAGTATATAGAAAAGTTCTTCGGCCCGATCCGCGATCTTTCGGCAAAATATTCGGTTATGCAGGGCGCAATGGCGGCGCTGGAGAGGATTTTTGCCTTGTTGGATACTGAACGTGGTGGACGAAGAACAGAGGTCATTGGTCAGAAAAAGCATAGAGAAGTAAGTTCATCCGGCTCAACCAAGAACCATGAACCCCGAACTCCGCACCCTTTAATCGAATTCCGCGACGTCTCATTCTCCTACCAGGCTGGCGATGACATTTTGAGCGGTTTTAACCTCACCGTCCTGCGTGGGGAGCGAATTGCGATCGTTGGGGAGAGCGGCGGCGGAAAAACCACCTTAACCAGACTGTTGACACGACTGTATGAAATCGAGCGCGGCACTATTCTGCTGGAAGGAATCGACATCAGCAAACTTGATCTGAAAGAGGTCCGCAGCAGAGTAGGCGTGGTTCTCCAGGATCCATGCCTGTTCGCCGGAAGCATTGAATTCAACATCTGCCTTGGAAACGAACAGGCCAGGCAGCGTGTCCGCCAGGCTGCGGCGGCAGTTGGTGCCGACCGATTTATCGAGAAACTCCCACGAGGCTATGACGAAGAGGTGCGGGAGCGTGGTAGCAACTTCTCGGTGGGGGAGAAGCAGTTGCTTTCGTTTGCCAGGGCTGTGGCTTTTGATCCGGAGATACTCGTGCTAGATGAGGCCACCGCCAGCATTGACAGCGCCTCCGAACAGATGATTCAGGAGGGGATCACCGGGATGATGCAGGGACGCACCTCACTTGTGATCGCACATCGCCTCTCCACTATTAGGAATGCAGACCGGATCATCACCATCCAGAGAGGCATCAAAACCGAAGAAGGGTCACACGAAGAATTGCTGCGCTCCGGAGGAATTTACGCGCGGCTTCATCAACTGCAGTTTAACGGGAACTGATTGGATTATGATTGGATCAAGTAGTAGTTGTAGAGCCAACAAGCCGTTTGCGCGAGCGCAATTGAGCAAAAAATGTACTCAAGAGAGCTGAGCATTCGCTTTCAAGAACTTTTGTAACTATTTCAACACGGTGGTTGAGGCGCGCATCATTGGAAAGATCAAAAAGCGAGCCCGCCGCTCCCCCCTTAGGGTCAAAGCAGCCGAAAACTACGGTGGGGATGCGAGCCAGGATTATCGCCCCCATGCACATCGTGCATGGCTCCAGCGTCACATAGAGAACAGTCTCAAGCAGCCTCCAGGAATCCAGTTTCCGGGCGGCTTTTTTGATGGCGATTAATTCGGCGTGACCTGTCGGATCATGGGTAGTTTCACGCAGATTATGGCCACGTGCGATGATTCTGTTCCCGTGGGTAATAATGGCGCCAATCGGCACTTCGGCTTTTAACTCAGCTTTTGCAGCCTCGGCGATTGCGTAGCGCATCCACTGCTCGTGGCTGCGGGGCCGGGATCTATTAAACAACGGAATCCGCTCCCGCTTCAATTTCTTCCCGGACCGTAACCAGCAGTTCAGCACAGATCACAATCAATTCCTGCCGTAAACTTTCAGATTCCGACGAAAGCTCAATATTTATCGATTCGGCAAAGTATTTAAATTTCGCCACAACATCTTCAAACTGTTCGATACTACAATTCATTTGAGCGCTCCTTTCAACTCGTGGCGCAGCGCGCCACAACTGCGTTCCCACGCAGCGCGTAGGAACGAGAAAAACAGCATCTTATCGCCATGTGAAGTACAACTGAAATGCTGCAACAGTGGCGACGTATATATCACGAGCACTGCTCTCAGGCAAATTTTTTGGATGTACGGAGATAATGACGATAAAAAATTAGATTTAGTTTTCACAATAAAGTATAATCATCGGCGCTCCTAAAACTCAGCATTTACATTAAGGTTCAATCATGACTGGAACAAGTGAAGACAGTTTTTTCTTTATACCGGTAGAAGAGATCTGCCATCGGCCGGTTGTTACGTGTACTCCGGATTGCGACCTGATCGAAATGACCCGGTTGATGAAGGTGAATAATATTTCAGGTATTGTTGTCGAAGAAGATGGCAAGCCGGTTGGCATCGTCTCTTTACGCGACCTACGTGATCTGATTGCCGAGGCGGCAGAAACTATTGTGACGTTGAAAGTACGTGACGTCATGAAGAGTTCTCTTGTCACTATCCACAGCAGTGACTGCCTTTTTAAAGCCATATTCCTTATGGCAAAACACAATATTCACAGGCTGGTCGTCATTGATGAATTTAACGCGCTGATTGGCGTCATAACCGACACGGATCTGATGCGTATCCAGACCAGCAGCCCGCTCTATCTGGTACAGGAGATTGAATCTGCCGCTTCAATCGGGCAGTTGCGCAATCTTGGCCAGAAAATGACCGGTATGCTGCGCTACGCCATCAAAACCAATGCACACACCCAGAGTCTGATCCAGTTGATTTCGCATTTTAATGATGCCCTCACTCAGCGCCTTATCTACATCCTGGATCGTTTTCATGATGTCAGGCTGCCCGCAGGCGCAGCATACCTGTCACTCGGTAGCGAAGGACGACAGGAGCAGACATTGCGGACAGATCAGGACAGTGCCATCGTCTACCGTGACGATCTCTCGCAAGATGACATTATGAAGGTGCGTTGCTTTGCCGAGAGGATTGTAACGGCACTCGAAACTATCGGAGTGCCGCTTTGTCCCGGTGAAATGATGGCCAGCAATCCGGAGTGGTGTCACACTCTGTCCGAATGGAAACATTTGATCGAATTGTGGATTACTCGTCCCGATCCGGATGCGACTCTAAATTTTGGCGTGTTTCAAGATTTGCGGGTGATGCATGGCGATCACTTTTTTGAGGCTGAATTGCGTGAGTTTATCTGTGAATGTTCTCGCCTGAATTCAATATTTTTCCCCAGCATGGCACGCAATATTGTCCGCTTCAAACCACCGCTCGGCATGTTTGGCAGACTACTGGTAGAAAAGAAGGGTGAACAACGTGGCAAGCTGGATCTTAAAAAGGGGGGGGTGTTCGCATTGACACGCGGCATCGGTCTGATAGCTCTTGAAGCGGGCATCATGGGCGGAACGACATGGTCAAAGCTGGAGCGGCTCCACCTGCTGAATGTAGTGTCGGATCATGATTTTGAGACTATCCGTGATGCATTTACGTTTTTGGTAAAGATGCGCTTGAGCATGCAACTGGCTGCCATGTCGACAGGACAACCTGTGGACAATTTTGTTGATCCGAAGGTGCTGATAGACCGGGAACGGGATCGGCTTAGGGAGGCTTTCAAGGGCGTTGAGACATTACTCAATATCATCAAAATCAACTATCATCTTGATTTGATGCCGCGGTAGTTTTTCTTCGCTGACAAAGACGTCTGTAGTACTCCAGACCTCGTAAACAGTTAACCACTTGTGTGGAGTTATCATGAAATTGAAAGATTTGTCCATAGCCACCCTGCTTCGCCTCGGCCTCGGTGCCATCCTGCTGTTAGTACTGCTGCTCGGTGGTATGGCCTGGCGACAGGCGGCGCTGCTCTCGCAGCAGACCAGAATACTGTACGATCACCCTATGAAAGTTCGCCTCGCCCTCGGTGATCTTGAAACCGACATTATGGGGATGCGTTTTGAATATCGCAACCTGCTGTTGGCAACTGATGAAAAGGAGCGACAAGCCGCACTCAAAAATTCCGCCGTCTACCAGGCCGATGCCGACCACCAGTTTGACGTTTTGTTTGAAGCGTACCTCGGCGCGCGCTCGGATGTTGAGGAGGCTCACACAGCCTTTGCCCGCTGGGTTTCAGTGCGGGAAAGCAACAGGGCGCTTGCGCGGCAGGGGAAAATTACCGACGCTATGAACCGTGTCAGTATCGGTGGCGATATCGCCATTGAGCGGGAGTTACTGCTCAAACGGGTAAAAACAATCGACACTTTTTCCAGGGAGAAGGCGGATAGCTTATACCGTGAGGCTGCAGAGCTGAGCCATAGATTGACTGTTCAACTCGTGGTGATTGTCTCCGTTATTCTCCTGCTCACATCGGCTATCGTATTTTTACTCCTCAAGATGATCAGAACTCCCCTCAAAGATCTTGGCAACATGGCCGACCGTTTCAGAAGAGGAAAAATGGACGCCCGCAGCAGCTATCTCTCCACTAACGAGTTCGGCGTTCTCGCTGAGGCGTTCAACTCTCTGGCGGACACCATTCAGAATGATATGAATTTCCGGGATCGCATAGCTCAACTGAATGCCGTCATGCTTCTGGAGCTGCAGATGCGTACGTTCAACCGGCAGGTTCTTGACGCAATAATGAGACTGACCGGCTCGCAGATCGGGGCGATCTACCTGCTCAACGAGCAGAAGAGCGACTATGAATTGCTTGAATCTATCGGTGTATCTACGGGCGGCCGGGCCTCCTTCTCGGCGACTACGTGCGAGGGTGAGTTTGGTGCCGCGCTCACGACGAAACAGATCCAGCGTATTACCGAGATACCTCCGGGGGCGCTCCATGCAATTGCTACGGTGAGCGGAGAGTTGCTCCCTCGCGAAATAATCACGATCCCACTTCTGGCCGGAGATGATGTTCCGGCAATGCTGTCTCTGGCAAGTATCCACCCTTACGACCCGGATGCTATCAGGCTGATTACTGAAGTGCAGGATGTACTGGCGGTCTGGATTAACAGTATGCTGGCCAATCAACGTGTCGAGGCTCTGGCAGCCGGGCTGGATTTGCAGAACCACCAACTGAAGACCCAGCAGGAGGAGTTGCGGGTTGCCAACGAAGAGCTGGAGGAACAGACCCAGAGGCTACAGCAGTCGGAAGAAGAGCTGAAAGTCCAGCAGGAGGAGCTTCAGGTCACTAACGAGGAGTTGGAAGAGAAAAATGATCTGCTGGAACGGCAGACTAAACAGGTAGAACTGGCGCGGCTCGATCTGGAGGAGAAGGGGGAAGCGCTGGCAAGGGCCAGTAAATACAAATCAGAATTTCTGGCGAACATGTCGCACGAACTGCGTACCCCTTTGAACAGCCTGCTGCTGCTGTCGCAGGGGTTGGCCGGAAACCGGGACGGCAATCTGACACCGGATCAGGTGGAAGCCGCCCGGATAATTTATGCCGGTGGCAGCGACCTGCTGAACCTGATCAACGAGATTCTGGATCTCTCCAAAATTGAGGCCGGTCGGATTGATATTCAGTTCGACAGCGTAAAAATCAGTGACCTTGCCGACGGAGTACGTGAGACGTTTCAGCTCATGGCCGATGAAAAGGGGATCGCTCTGCAGATAATCGTAAATGACGATGCCCCGGTTGAGATCACGAGTGATCGCAAACGTCTGGAGCAGATCACCCGCAATCTTATTGCCAACGCTCTCAAATTTACCGCCGAAGGTGGTGTCTCTGTCACCTTCGGAGCTGCCGAGAATGATGCTCTGGCCATTAAAGTCAAGGATACCGGCATCGGCATCCCGCCGGAACTCCACAAGCTGATCTTTAATGCCTTCCAGCAGGCTGACGGTACGACATCAAGAAAGTATGGCGGCACCGGCCTGGGCCTCTCCATCTCCCGTGAGCTGGCGGCGCTCCTTGGGGGTGAAATCCGACTTGAGAGTGAAGTAGGGAAAGGGGCAACTTTCACCCTGTTACTGCCGGTTACCTGCAATAACCGGCCGAATATCGAAGCGGCTAAGCCGACCGAAACAGCTAAAATAATACACAAGCCGGTAGTTGAACGCCGCAGATCTCATATTCCGGATGACCGCGACAGCATCGCGCCCGACGACCATGTAATTCTTGTCATTGAGGACGATCTGAACTTTGCCCGCCTGCTCTGCGCAAAGTGCCATGAAAAGGGGATAAAATGTCTGGCGGCGCCAACCGGGGAAGAGGGGCTGGAACTGGCGGGAAAATATCTGCCGGGCGCAGTCATTCTGGATCTTCGCCTGCCGGGGATTGACGGTTGGGAAGTGCTGTCCGTTCTCAAGGAGAACACCGCCACCAGGCATATCCCGGTGCATATCATGTCCGTCGAAGATCCGACAAGCAAGGCTCAGCGCAAAGGCGCGGTGGGGCATTTCGCCAAACCGGTCAATCAGGAAGAGCTTGAAGAGGCTTTTCGCCGACTGGAGCAATTGTCGTCTGGAAAGCCGAAACGACTGCTTGTTGTTGACGATGACGCAGCCATCCGACGCGAAACGGTAAAGCTGGTCAGCGGTGTCGACGTCACTACCGACGAGGCCCAAACCGGTGAACAGGCTCTGGCTGCGCTCCGCTCGACAGTATATGACTGCGTGGTTCTGGATCTCGGGCTCCCCGACATGGATGGCAACGAACTGCTGGCGCGACTGGAGAGCGAGGGGTTGACTCTCCCTCCCGTCATAGTATATACCGCCCGTGACCTGACTATCGCTGAAGAGACCACTATCCGGGGGAGAGCCGAGTCAATCGTCATAAAAGATGTTCGCTCGCAGGAGCGGCTGCTGGATGAAGTGTCGCTGTTCCTGCACCGTATCGTCAACCGGATGCCGGAGAAAAAGCGCAAGGTCATTCAGGATCTGCACGATACCGATGCTCTTCTGAAAGGGAAAAAAATACTGGTGGTGGATGACGATATGCGTACGACCTTTGCCGTTGCTCACCTCCTGACCGGCAGCGGCATGAAGCCGCTGAAGGCTGAAAACGGCGAACGGGCACTGCGCCTGCTCGATGAGCAGCCGGACATCGATCTGGTGCTGATGGATATCATGATGCCGGTCATGGATGGTTATGAAACCATGAGACGGATCCGAGCCCAGGAGAAGTTTCGAACCCTGCCGATTATCGCCCTTACAGCCAAGGCCATGGAGGAGGATCGCGAGAAATGTCTTGCTGTCGGAGCAAACGACTATCTCCCAAAACCGGTGGATCCGGCGCGTCTGTTCTCCCTGATGCGGGTCTGGCTCTGCCGGTGATAATGATATGACCAGGACAAAAGATCAAAAAAACGATCTGGAAAGTATCGAAATAGACCTGCTGCTGGAGGCTATCTTCCGGCGCTACGGCTATGACTTCCGCTCCTACGCCCGCGCCTCGATTGAACGAAGGATCAAGCTGTTCCTCTCCTCGTCCGGCTGTTCCTCTATTTCCGAGCTGATCCCTCACATCCTCCGTGACAAGGAGTTCTTTTCGCGTCTAGTCCGCTATTTTTCAGTTTCCGTAACGGAAATGTTCCGCGATCCTTCGGTCTACCGCGCTCTGCGTGAAAAAGTAGTGCCGCTGCTCAAAACCTGGCCGCATATCAAAATCTGGCTGGCCGGCTGCGCGACCGGCGAGGAGGTCTACTCTCTGGCGATTATACTGAAGGAGGAGGGGCTTTACGATCGGGCGACGATTTACGCTACTGACTTCAGTGATGAAGCGCTGGAGCATGCCCGTGAAGGGATTTACGATCCGGCAAAACTTCAGGAGGCCACCAGAAATTACCAGCAGGCAGGGGGTAAACGCTCGTTTTCCGAATATTATCTGGCTCGCTACGATGCGGCGGCCATGGACGCCGCCTTAAGGGAGAGGGTCGTTTTTTCCGGTCATAATCTGGCTATGGACGGCGTCTTTGGCGAAATGCACCTGATTTTATGTCGCAACGTGCTGATTTACTTCAACCGCGACCTGCAGAACAGGGCGCTTCATCTCTTCACCGATAGCCTGGTGCATGGTGGTTACCTCTGCCTTGGCACAAAGGAAACCCTGCAGTTCACCGATGTCAGTCACTGCTACGATGCCGTGGACAGCAAGGCGCGCATATACAAAAAAAGTTTCTGCCATGAGAACTAGGCGAAGCCTCACGCTTATGCCTTCTGCAGGATATGAGGCGATAGTCATGGGCGCGTCGGCGGGTGGATTCAAGGCATTTTCCGCTATTGTCGCGGCACTGCCTTCCGGTTTTCCGCTGCCGCTGCTGCTGGTTCAGCATCTCCATCAAGATGACAACGGAGCCTTTGCCCTTCATCTGGCCGCTGCGTCGAAACTTCCGGTTATTGAGCCGTGCGACAAGGCTCAGATCAATCCCGGTAATGTCTACATTGCACCGGCCGGTTATCATCTGCTTGTCGAGCAGGGTGGAACGATTGCCCTCTCCACCGAGGAGAAGGTCAACTGGTCAAGGCCGTCGATAGATGTACTCTTCGAGAGCGCCGCCAGGTTATGGGGTGAACGGGTGATGGCGGTCATTATGACCGGTGCAAGCAGCGACGGCACGGCAGGCATTCAGGCCATCAAGGCGTCCGGCGGTCTGACAATTGCCCAAAGGCCCGATACAGCCGAGTATCCTTTCATGCCGCAGGCTGCAATTGACTCTGGGGCTGTAGATGAAGTGCTGACAATAGAAGAGATAATTGCCAGAGTTACCGCACTGCGGCTGGCAGGCAAGCGCTGATATACTTTACGAGGCCTAATATTGAGCTTTTAGTAGGCCGGTTCAAGCGAAGCG
>CAYQMO010000109.1:0-13030 GCA_964418315.1 uncultured Geobacter sp.
AAGACATCAGTTAAAAAAACCCTTATCCTTTTGATATGCCTCAGTAAATTGTGCAAGCATCGCTTCCATGCGCTTCTCGTTGAGACCGAGTTTCCCTGCCGGTACTGTCTGGAGAAGATCCAGTTCGTCTTCCGGCTCACGTATTCCGATGCCTATTTTGTGACAGAACAAGTCAGCCAGCCCGACTACACAGGTAAGGTTGACCTGGAAAGCATCTGTATCTTCGGCAAAATAAAAGTAATGATGATTCAACACCGCATGCATCAGCATGTCGGGAAAGTTCCATTTTTTGATAACCAGCCCGCCAACTTCAGAATGGGTATACGAATAGACCTGCCGTTCGGCATCCTCAAAGGAAATCCCGTCATTGTAGCATCTCTGCATGACCTCCTGATACTGTCTGCTGTTCATGCTGTTCATGATTGTTTTGCCGATATCATGAAAAAGTCCGCCAAGGAAAGCCTCTTCCTCGCTCGCCAAACGGGTCTCCTGTGCGATGATGCGGGCTGCCAGTCCGGCTCCGAAGGAGTGCTCCCAGAGCATTTTTTCGGTAAGACCAAAAGGCTGATAAACCTGTTTGACAGAAGCTGCGATAACGAGGCTCTTTAATGTTGCGAGCCCCAGCACAACAATCGCATGAGAGAGAGTTTGTATCTGACGCTGGCAGCCGTAATAGGAGGAGTTTGATATTTTCAGCACGCGGGCAGCAACAGCCGGGTCGGAGGCAACGACCCTTGACAGCTCTTCCGCAGTAACATTGCCACTTTCAATAAGCTGCATGACTTTAGTCGCAACCACCGGAATAGTCGGTAGGTCACCGGCAGTCATAATCATTACTTCAAGTTCTCGGTTCATCGCTTCCCCAGGTTAAGACAGGTGTCTGATATACCGGATAATGGTCAGTCAGCGGAGCATTATTATCCAGTACGGATTTAAAAATCAAGCATTCAGGCTGAGTAGTACCTAAATAATTGAAATATTGTCAGATGGTGTGTATAATCCCGCCGCATTACAGAGAGAATTTAAGGAACCCCCTTTATGAAGATCCTGAAAACATACCTGTTGCTCGCATCTGCCACGCTTCTTTTGACCGGATTCAACTGGGGATTCGGCTCCGATCCCTGTAAAGAAGCGCTTGAAATTGCCGGGACGCTGAACACCATCCGGGATAACACCCAGATGCGTCAGGCGGAGGCAAAAATTATCACCCAGTGTCCAAACGGCCCCGCTGCCCATTTCGTCAATGCATTGCAACTGGAGCGGATGGGTAATTTTGATAACGCAATGGAAGAATATCGGCGTGCACTGCAGCAACTCCCCTCATTTGCGCGAGCCAGTGGCAATCTTGGGCTACTCTACGCGCAGAAAGGTATGAATGATGAGGCGTCAGTCGAACTGTCTCGAGGTCTCGCCTCCATTCAAAACCCTTACTATCACAAGGCTCTGGCAAGGATTCTGGTCACCCAGAAAGTCTATCCGCTGGCTGCCTACCATTATACCGAGGCTGCTCGGGTACTGACGATGGATGCATCCGTTTTTATAGGCCTTGCGGAGGTTTTCACCGCCTTAAAACAACCGGATAAGGCACTGCAAAGTTATCTGAGAGCGCTTTCCGCCGATCCCGCTTCAGCGCAGGCTCATATCGGAATTGCAACGTATTATCTTCAGCGAGGCGAGCTTGACAAGGCTTTTGAGCAACTGAAACGTGGTGAAGCCGCAGCGCCGCAGAATCGCGAGATTCACCTGATGCTGGCTGATATGTACAAAAAAAGGGGTGATACCAAACTCGAAGATTACCATCTTCTGTTGGGTGGTAAAGGCCGACCGGCTTCGGAAAGACAGAAACCTGTCCTTCAGGACAACCTGAGCCCGGTAGACAAGGAGATTGCTAGCCTCAAGGCATCAATCAAGGAGCAACCCGAAGATACGCTTTCGTACGAAAAACTGGGTCATATCTACCGGGCCGCCGCTAAGGATGCCGAGGCAATAGCCGCCTATCGTGAGGCGGCACACCGCAACAGCACCAACAGTGATATGTATCTCAACCTGGGTATCCTGTACGAGAAAAAGGGGCAGACCGATGAAGCTGTTGTCGCCTACAAACGGGCTATTAGTGTCAATCCGGCCAACGCCGAGGCTCAATTACGATTGGGTGAAATCCGTTTTTCCAGAGGGCTGTTTCAGGACGCAGTGGAACAGTATTCGGCATTTCTTAAATTGCGCCCTGAAAGCCCGGATATTCACCTTAAGTTAGGTCGGATATACGCAAAAAACAGAGAAGGCGAACTGGCGATTGCATCGTATAATTCCGTGTTAACCTATAGCCCGAACGACGGTGACGCCAATCGGGAAATAGCTGCTCTCTACGCAAAAAAAGGGGAGGGTGAGAAGGCACTGCTGCACTACAAAAAAGCGCTCGCCATTCAAAAAAACGACGCCGAAGCGCGCAACGCCCTTGTTTCGATCTATGTGAAAAACAAACAGTATGACGAAATAATGATTCTTCTGAAAGAGACGGTCGACCTGAACCCTGATGACTCGGTCAATCACTACAAGCTTGGCCTGATTTATGATTTCAAAAAAGAGTACGGGAATGCCGAAATCTCCTATAAAAAGGCGGTTGAACTAAAACCTGATAATGCCCGGGCACTTAACGCTCTTGGCCGTCTGTATATGAAAACCGACCGCTTGTCTGAGGCTAAAGAGACCCTTGAGGCGGCAAAAAAAGCTGATCCCACCCTGGAAGAAACCGCCGTATTGCTCAATAATATTCGCAATGAATTTAATCCGGAGCCTCGCAAAATAATAAAAGGCAAAAAAGGAAAAGCGAAGAAAAGTTTAAAAAGTAAAAAAAGTTCAAAAAGTAAAAAAAGTGTCAAGGCAAAACCAGCTTCCGCCAAGGGAGCGCCTGTAAACAAGGGCAAAACTGCACCTGCGAAGAAGGAAAAACCGTAATCAGATTTTACGACTGGAAATACAAATGACAGCTCCAAACGGCACAGACACCTACTTCCCCTACGATATCCAGATATCCTCTTCCCACTGGCGCTCCCTTGACCTTGGCTCACTTTATGGTGCCATAAAAGAGCGCGGTATCCCCAAAATACTGTTTTTCCGCCAACTGGCTTTCAAGCTTAACAGCAGCCGGTCGCCCGATTCCCCAACGGTACATGCTGCGGAGTTAAACCTCTACGCATCGCTCCAGAAGGCATTGCGCTACCTTGTCGACTCTGTTGCCCATGCTTCTGAATCATCTCTCCTGGTTGATGCGCTAAAAAGTGGCGGCTTTGAACCTTCCGGCAAAGGTTTGCAGACAACTGCCCGGCGTTTTGTGGAATTATTTCCGCCTGCCCCCATTCTTCTGGGGAGAGCCGAACCGGCCAAATGGCTGGCCGACAGCCTGGGTAGCCCCAAGCGTACTCATCCGCTGTTGCGGGAGATGCTGCTGCTGCACCTGGCATCTGCCAATCCGGCTATCGACAGCTTTCGGGAGCTGGTTGACGACAGTGCGCTGGCCGCCTCTTCTCACTACTCGACCATCGTTCAAATATTTGATCAATCCCTGAAGGATGGACCGATTCTTTCCGAAAAAGGGTGTACCCTGATTGAAGCACTTATGGCGGCGATCATTGCCTCACCCTACTCGTTGGCCGGGCAGGTTTCCTACCTCCGCGAACAGTGGCACGAAATTTTGCCTCCGGAGCTGCTGCAAGACGTGGAGATGGCGCTTGATATTTTGCAGGAGGAACAGCGTGAGCGTGGTGGTGGCGGTGGCAATCCGGGGGATGCTCCCGTGCTGAAATTCGGCAGGGGAGGAGATACCCCTGGCGGCGCTTCACATTCACAAGGAACAAATGCTGTTTTCCACGGATTCGATTATCCGGCTTATGAAGCTTTTTCGTCCGATGCCGGCTGGATGTCTCACGTCGTCCTGATGGCCAAGATGATATATGTCTGGCTTGACCAGCTCAGTCGTTCTCACGGTTATGCGATTACCAGACTCGACCAGGTTCCGGATGCCGAACTTGACCGGCTTGCAGCGCGGGGCTTTTCCGGTCTCTGGCTGATAGGGCTCTGGGAGCGCTCCCCTGCGTCACAGCAGATAAAACAGCTCTGCGGCAATCCGGATGCGATCGCCTCGGCCTATTCGCTGTATGACTACGAAGTCGCTGCTGATCTTGGCGGCTGGGACGCGCTGGCAAATCTGCGGGAGCGAGCCGGTCGCCGTGGTATCCGCCTTGCCAGCGATATGGTGCCGAATCACACCGGCATCTATTCACGTTGGGTGATCCAGCATCCGGACTGGTTTGTCCAGACCGACTACCCCCCATTCCCGACCTATCACTTCGCCGGAGCAGATCTTTCTTCGGACGGCAACATCTCCCTGCAGGTTGAGGATGGCTACTGGAACAAGAGTGATGCCGCCGTGGTGTTCAAACACTACGACCGGAACAGTGGGCGTACCCGCTACATCTACCACGGCAATGACGGCACCAGTATCCCCTGGAACGATACGGCACAGCTCAATTATCTGATCCCGGAACTCCGCGAAGCGGTCATCCAGACCATTCTCCATGTTGCCCGCAATTTTCCGATAATTCGTTTCGATGCCGCGATGACACTGGCCAAGAAGCATTATCAGCGTCTCTGGTTTCCGCTGCGTGGTCATGGTGGCGGCGTCCCCTCGCGCGCTGAACATGGCATGAGCAAGGAAGAGTTTGACGCCGTTTTCCCTGTCGAATTTTGGCGAGAGGTTGTAGACCGCGTGGCAGTTGAGGCCCCCGGCACGTTGCTGCTGGCGGAGGCGTTCTGGATGATGGAGGGGTATTTTGTCAGGACGCTCGGCATGCACCGGGTTTACAACAGCGCCTTCATGAATATGCTCATGACCGAGGAAAACGCCAAATATCGCACGACCATAAAAAATGTTCTCGAATTCAACCACGAAATCCTCAAGCGCTTCGTTAATTTCATGAACAACCCTGATGAAAAAACCGCCGTCGCCCAGTTCGGCTCTCAGGGTAAATATTTCGGTGCCTGCGTGCTGCTCTCTACGATGCCCGGTTTACCGATGTTCGGCCACGGACAGGTCGAAGGATTCCACGAAAAATACGGCATGGAGTATAAACGAGCCTATTGGGACGAGC
Source organism: uncultured Geobacter sp. (assembly GCA_964418315.1). GTDB lineage: Bacteria > Desulfobacterota > Desulfuromonadia > Geobacterales > Pseudopelobacteraceae > JACRCG01. The sequence goes on from CAYQMO010000109.1 coordinate 5,148, forward strand.
AGATCGATGAGGGTCTGGTGCGTGGCCATGAAATGTGGATTTTCCCGCTACTCCGTCGCCGCTGGCTTTTTTCGGGATCGGAAAACTTTGTGCTGTACGATTTTTATGCCGGGGAACAGATTGACGAAAACGTCTTTGCCTATTCCAACCGGGTTGACGCGCATCGTGCTCTGGTGTTGTATCACAACAGTCATTCCATAACTTCCGGCTGGATTAAAGAGTCGGTTGCTTTTCTGGGTGCTGGTGAAGGAGAAGGGGGGCGGCTTGACCGCATACTGCTTGCCGATGCTCTGCTTGCCTCTGATGAAGATGATTGTTATCTCGCCCTCTGCGATCAGACCGAGGGGCTTGAATATCTCCGCTCAAGCAGAGAGTTACGTGAAAAGGGGCTGTATGTTGAGCTCAAAGAGTATCAGTTCCATGTGTTCCTCGATTTCAGGGAGATACGTGATGATCTTGATCACTCATGGCGGAAGCTGCACTATCATCTGAACGGCTCGGGCGTTGACTCGCTTGACGAGGCACGAAAACAGCTCCGGTACGGTGAATTGAATGACGCGTTCCGGGCGATTTTAGAACTTCAGGCAGGGGGCGGCAACAGAGCCGCGATAGTTCCGGAGTTGCAGCGGAGGGTTGATCTGTTTATGCAGACCGTTGCTGACGACACAGCGCGTACGACTGTCGGCAAAGCCAAACGGGCTGTTTCACGGAAGAATAGACCGACCTTGGAACGTTATCTCCACTTCAACGAGCTGAGCGAGCGGAAGACGACAGCGAGTGATGCCCGCTCTTTCCAGCTTAGGCTCGCAGCCGGATTTTCGGATCAGGCTGCCAACGCACTGTTGCTGGCCTGGCTGGTACTCCGTGAGACTGCAGTTGATCCGGTCAGCAGGGGAGTTGATTACACGTTGAGGAAGTTTCTGCAGCGGGATGGCGATCCGGGCTTTGGCAGTCGTGCCACCCTGCTGCTCTCCGCACTGCTCGAATGGTGGCGTTCGAAAAAACGGAACCCTGCGGCCGGTGCGCTGCAGCAGATGCAGGACATGTTTGAGCTTGAAGCGTGCCAGCTTTTTTTGCTGCATCACGAAAGCGATGGAACCTTATGGTTTAACAAGGAGCGTTTTGAGGAGCTTTACGAATGGCTGTCGATACTTCATCTGCTGGAGGGTAGCGGCACCTCCACTTCTGCCAGAACGATAACGGCAAAGATGGGTGAAGCAGAGCGGAGTATCAGCTCTGCGGTGAAGCTTGCCAGGGATGTCGGCTATCGAAGCAGGATCTTTGTAGGACTGGCTGAAAAAAGAATTAAAGCGCGTGTTCCGAAAATTACAAAACTTTGAAATTGCCACATCCCTTAAATCTTCCTCTTCAAGCTGCTGAAAAATTAGTTCCAGAGGTCATTTCATCAACGACCCTGGCGAGATTGGGGAGTTCAGGTTTGGAGAGGATGTGGTTGGCTCCCAGACTCAACCATCTGCGCCTGTTGTCTTCAGAAGCCAGTGAGGAGAAGATTGCCAAAGGAAAGTCTTTGAGAGTTTTTTCCGAGCGAACCAGGTGTGTCAGGCGCAGACCGTCGAGCTGTGGCATCTCGATATCGGTGATCAGCATACTGATATGCGACCTGAACTCTGTTCCATCCTCCAGACACTTCTGTACCCTGTTCTGAATAATATCCCAGGCTACAGCGCCGTTTTCAGCTTCAATCACAGCGTAACCGGCACCGCGTAGCACCGAGCTGATAGCCGCACGGATGAACGACGAATCATCGGCCACAAGGATAGTTCTGTTTCTGCGAGCTTCGCACTCGATTGCGCCGGGCAGCATCGTGACATCAACAATCTCTTTGAGGGCACTTTCTTTACAGAGTTCACCCACTATTTTTTCAAAATCAAGTACCAGAATAATGCGGTCAGGCATTTTTACCAGACCCACCACCTGGTCGCTATGCGCCGAACTGGAAGGTGGTTCGACGTCTCCCCAGGATATGCGGTAGATGCGTGATACTGTCTGAACCAGGACTCCGACCATCAGGTTATTAAACTCCAGTATAATGATCCGGTCGGCAACCATGTCACCGGTATTTTTGCCAAGCACGTATGCAAGATTGATAATGGTGACAACCTTTTCACGCAGCTTGATCATCCCCTCGACACCCGGTCTGGCATTGACCATCCGTGTTATATTCGACATACGGATGATTTCGCGTACTTTTGCTACATTGACGCCATAGTAGCAGGGTACCTGGTTGCCTTTGGAATCCAGTTCGTCAATCCTGAACTCGACAATCTCAAGCTCATTGGTTGTGCTGTCCAAAAGAATATTTGTATTAATCATGATGAGCCCTTCCTTTTTCTCTGTGCTCTCAGTGACTCTGTGGCAGGTTTTGCATGGTTCAGGTTCATCCGGCAAATTTAGATATTTCAAAACCGATCTGACCCAGCGGCAGAACTTCATCAGCCACGCCCCCATCAACACAGGCTTTGGGCATACCGTAAATGGTCGAGGTGGCCGCATCCTGAACGATAGTCACACCGCCAGACTTCTTCAACATCTGCATCCCTTTAAATCCATCATTTCCCATGCCGGTCAGGATAACCCCCAGCATTGAACCGGCTGTCGCTTCGGCCATGGTGGAGATCAGCAGATCAACGGAAGGAATATATATATACTGAGGATAGCTACTGGTGGGACTGACCTTGACGACAATATTGCCCCCCCGTTTGACGAGGCTGGTGTGCATTCCCCCCGGAGCGACCAGAGCCAGGCCGGGCTTGAGGATGTCGCCGTCAACCGCCTCGCGGACGTTCAGCGAACATTTGGCATTGAGGCGATCTGCGTACGGTCCGGTAAATGCCTTGGGCATGTGAATGCCGACCATAATGCCATACGGGAAATTGACCGGTATGCGCGACAGAACCTCCTGCAGAGCCACCGGACCGCCGGTGGATGCACCGATACCGACATAGCCTATTTTTTTGCCGGACAGTTTTGACGAAAGAGTGGTCGGAGATGAAGAGGGGTGAAGCCGGGGCGCTGCTGCAGGCGATGCAGTGGCAGGAGCTGTTGATAAGACCGGCCTGTTGAGGCGGGTCCGGACAGCGTCCTTGATCTTACGCAGCAGTTCAGCGCGAAAAATATTCTGTGCTTCGGGTGAGTCGGAAAGGTTTTTGGGAATATAATCAATAGCGCCGGCTTCGAGAGCCTCAAAGGTTGATTTTGCGCCGTCACTTGTCAGCGTAGAGACCATCAGCACCTTGGTAGGCGCTTTTTCCATGATCTGCTTAAGAGCTGTGATACCGTCCATGCGCGGCATCTCAATATCCATCGTAATCAAGTCCGGCTTGAGCAGAAGTGCCTTTTCCACACCATCGATGCCATCAACCGCCGTGCCGACGATATCAATGGATGGATCCTTGGAGAGCACGCTGCGGATCGCCATACGCATGAAAGACGAATCATCTATTATCAGTACTCTGGTTTTTGCTGTTAAAGTGGTTTGCATCAGACCTCCGACGGGCGCTTGACACCAAAGATTGACGCTACCAGCGCCTTTATATCGGTGAGGGCGTCATCAAGTTCGTAGCAGAAGCGCTCGACATCCATCTCAGCCAGATTGGGAGCCAGCTTTTTGAGTATCTGCCATCCCTCTTCATCCTCAAGATTGAAGCTGACCCAATTCTGGCCGCCATAGTCAAGACCCCGCACGAAGCAGAACAGGTCGGCGACGTTGACGATGGCACATAGAACCGGTTCGATACGTGCGCCTGCAGGCGCATGGTGATGAGCGATCACTTCGCAGTAAGCTTCGGGGAAATTCCATTTTCGTGCCATACAGAGGCCTATCTCACAATGGCTGGTACCAAGCATCTGGATTTCGGCGTCAACCAGCATGGTCGGCTGGTTCCTGATACTGACAAGCAGCTTATAAAACTCCTCTTTCATACAGGTACGCAGAATCACTTCTCCAATATCATGGATAATTCCTGCAATATAGGCTTTTTCAAGGTCCTCGTAGCCGACAATTTTGGCAATGATTTTAGAGACCATTCCCACACCGAATGAATGTTCCCAGAACGAAACAAGCTTCAGCGCGCCGGTATCTTCTCCAAAGGCATCGATCAATGAGGTCGTCAGGGCAACTTCCCGAATATGGCGCATCTCAACATAGGCCAGTGCCATCTTGAGCGAGGTTATTTCACGTTCCGGTCTGAAAACCGGTGAGTTGATCAGCTTCAGCACGCGAGCCGTCATGACCGGATCGCTCAGCATCAGGTCGGCTACATCTTCAATCCTGGTATCCGGCTGCTCAAGCAACTGCAGCACCTGTGTTACGACAGCAGGAATCGTCGGCAGGTCGTCAATCTGGTCAACCATCTGCTCTGCTTTTTCCATCAAATCATTTCTATCCATGTCACGTGGCCTTTTGCATTATTTTTTGTAGGTAAACCCGCCGGGGAAGTGGACAGTCTTGAATTTGTCGTTGACTCCGTGCAGGGACTCGGACTGACCGACGAAAAAATAGCCGTATGGCTGCAGGTTATTATAGAAGTGCTGGACGACTTTTGTTTTCGAGGCGGTATCAAAATAAATCAGGACATTAGCGCAGAATATGATATCAAAGGTCTTCATAAAGATCATCTTGTTGTCATCATACAGATTGAGCTTGTTGAAGGTGACAATCTTTTTGACATCCGGTGAAAGGATGAAGGAGCCTTTTTCCTCGCGGATGTATTTGCGGCGGTACATTTCGGGAATATTACGCACGGAGTAGGCGTTGTAAATACCCTCCTTAGCCTGGGCAACAACGGTCTCGTTAATGTCGGTGCCGACGATCTCAATGATCCAGTCTTTCAGCAGCGTAGATCGTTTTTCCATCAAAATCATGGCCATGGTGTAGGCCTCTTCACCGGAGGAGGAAGCGGCGCTCCAGATGCGCAGCTTGCGAAAGCCCAGTTTGCTTTTTATTTCGACGATTTCCGGCAGCAGTTTCGTTTCAAGCGCATTGAGTTGGGGGACATTACGAAAAAAATAGGTCTCGTTGGTGGTAATTTCATCCATCAGATATTTGAGTTCTTCAGCACCACGAAACGACTTGAGCAACTGGTAGTAGTCGCTGCAGCTTTTTACCCCCGCAGCATCCATTCTTTTCGTAAGGCGGCTTTCAAGAAAGTACTTCTTGGACGAATTGAAGTGTATTCCACAGATTGTGTAGATATAATCCCTGATAGTTTCAAAATCTTTATCAGAAATTGCCATTTGGTACGGTTCCTTTTAGAGAGTCGAGATATTTCAAACGGTATTAAATGCAGCTTATCGACCGCTGCCGTCTCCACCCTCGATAAGACCTACAGGATCTATAATTAATGCGACACGACCATCTCCAAGGATAGTCGAACCGGCAATTCCGGGGATATTGGCCAGGTATTTGCCGAGCGACTTTATAGCGACCTCCTGTTGACCCACCAGACGGGTAACCACCAGTCCGATGCGCTTCTCCACCGTCCCGACCACGACGACATAGCAGAAGTCGCTCACCTCTGCACCAGGTACAACACCGAATACCCGATCGAGTCTGACCAGCGGCAACACCATATCACGCAGCTTCAGAATTTCACGGTTGCCGATAATGTGGAACTCCCGCTGATCGACCTTCAGCGATTCCAGAACCGATGAAAGCGGGATCGAATAGATTTCACCCTCCACATCTACCAGCAGCGACTGTATGATGGCGAGAGTCAGCGGTAGACGCAGGATAAACTCCGAACCTCTTCCCTTGTCACTCTTGATCTCAATCAGGCCGTTCAATTTTTTGATGTTAGTCTTGACGACGTCCATACCGACACCACGACCGGACAGATCGGATGCCTTGTCTTTTGTCGAAAAACCGGGAAGGAAGATCAGGTCGAACAGCTCACGCTGGCTCATGGAGGCCAACTGATCTTCCGTGACCAGTCCCTTCTCGACCGCCTTGCGACCGACCCGGTCTGTATCGATGCCGTTGCCATCATCCTTGATGCTGATGACGATCTGGTTGCCTTCATGGGCTGCTGACAGCACCAGCGTTCCGCCGGGCGGCTTGCCGGCTGCAATGCGAACGGCAGGTGTTTCCAGCCCGTGATCCATGGCATTCCTGATCAGATGGATGAGTGGATCGCCGATTTCGTCGACAACGGAGCGGTCAAGTTCCGTTTCTTCACCACGAATCTGAAGATCAACATCTTTGCCAAGATCGCGGGCCATTGTACGAACAATACGGGGAAATTTTTTGAAAACCTTGTCCACCGGCAGCATCCGCATTTTAAGCACCTGCATCTGCAGCTCGGAGGTAACAAAGTTCATACGCTTGGTCAGTTTGGCAAATTCATCATTAAATTCTGCCCGAATCGTCTCGCTTTGCTGCAGATACTGATTAACCTGGATCATCCGATTTCGCTCAAGTACAAGCTCGCCGACCTGGTTCATCAGATCGTCAAGACGCTTGACGTCGACCCTGATGGTTGTATTGTCCGAGAGGTCATCGCCCCCCTTCCCTTCAACAGGCTTTGGTGGTGCAGGAATTTTCTTGACCGGTATGCTTACGTCGGCTTTTTGTTGTACCGCCGGGGCGGCTTTCGGTGGTTGCGAGGGTGGCGCAGCGGCGTTAGATACAGGGACAGGGTCAGGTTCCGGTGGAAGCGCAGGTGAAGATTGTTCGGTACTGGTTTCGACAGCCGGTGCAGCCGCAGGAACAACCTCTGCCACCGGCTTTGCAGGCTCGGGAGATACTGCGGCAGCAGGCTGAGGCTGAGCATTTTCTGCCAGCAGCGGCAGCAACTTGGCGATGGTGCTATCAATTTCGCGTTCCTGAATCTCGCCCGCTTTGATATCGCTGACCAGCAGCTTGACCAACTCCGTCGCTTCCAGAATGATATCCATGAAATCCGGAGTAACCGTGAGCTCACCTTTTCGAAAACGATTAAGAACATCTTCGGTCTTATGGGTTACCTTGACCAGTTGATCAAATCCCAGAAAACTTGAGGCGCCCTTAACCGTGTGTATCGAGCGAAAAATGCGGTTGAGCAGCTCCATGTCTTCCGAAGATTTTTCAAGCGCCACAAGATCGTCGTCAAGCTTTTCCAAAAGCTCGGTCGTCTCGGCAAGAAAACCTTCAAGCAGTTCCTGATCTTCGCAGTCAATCGGCGGCATCTGCGTGCTCCTTTACATCGTATCGATTTAGAACGTTAAAACATCTTCTCCAGGTCGAGCAGCACCAGCAGACGCTCTGCCTGATTTATGACACCGGTGATGCATTCCTGTTCAACGCCGGTGGCGGCAACAGATGGAGATGGCTGAATTTCACTGCTTGAAATTCTGATTACTTCAGAAACCGAATCGACAATAAAACCCTTCAATTCGCCATCAACATCCATAACGATAATGCGGGTCTGTTTGTCGTACTCTGAAACCATGATACCAAACTTTGTGCGCAAGGAAATGATCGGGATGACTTTTCCACGAAGATTGATGACACCTTCGACATGCTGCGGTGGATTGGGCACCCTGGTAATAACCGGCATGCGGATGATTTCGCGAACGCGCAGCACTTCAACACCATATTCTTCTTTGCCAAGAGTGAAACTTACCAACTGAATCAGCTCACCGCGCGATGCATCCGCCTTTACCGGCACAAGGGCGTTACTCATGAGTTCGATCTCCTTGCCTTAAATGGAATAGTGTGCGGTACGAGCTACACGACCGCTGTAAAAAAGAAGCACAGATTCAAAACAGTGTCAAAAACGGCGACAATCTAGCACGCAGAAAAAGTTTAATCAAGCATGTTGGAAAAGCATGTCGCGAGTTAATGGTATGTCCGGTCTTGTAGCACATAATCTGTCCGGTTTAGA
>CAYQMO010000110.1:0-13019 GCA_964418315.1 uncultured Geobacter sp.
TATTTACAGGGATAAAAGGGATAAAGGCGGATAAAGGCAAAAGCAAAAAGTTTTTAGTTTAAAAACCATCTGTTTTAACAACATCTTGATTCCGGCCCGTCCGCGTTAAGAGTTTCAGTTTATCGTAATTTCAAACTGCTCCTGATGGAACCCTGGCTTCGCCCGCACGGTAATCCTCTTTTTAAATTTCTTTTCCAGCTCCTCAAGTCCCCGGCGCTCCTCATCGTAGAGAAGATCCGCAACGTGCGGATTTACGGTTACCGTAGCCTTGGTGCCACGTATATCAAGCATTTCCCGCCGCAATTCGCGGAATATTTCATGACATACCGTTGTCTTTGATTTAATATAGCCTCGCCCTTCGCAGTAACTGCACGGTTCACACATCATCCGGCTGATATTCTCGCGAACCCGCTTCCGGGTCATCTCCACAAGGCCAAGTTCGGAAATCTTCAGAATATTTGTCTTTGATTTGTCCACCTTCAAGGCTTCTTCCAGAGCACCATAGACCTTTTCACGATTTACCTCTTTTTCCATATCGATAAAGTCAATAATGATAATTCCGCCAATGTTGCGCAGACGGAGCTGATAGGCGATCTCTTTGACCGCTTCCAGATTCGTTTTCAAGATGGTGTCTTCCAGATTGTGCTTGCCGACATAACGACCGGTGTTGACATCAACGGCACTCAACGCTTCAGTCTGCTCGATAATGATATAGCCGCCCGACTTCAGCCAGACCTTTCGCCCCAATGCACGACTGATTTCTACCTCCAGCCCGTAATGATCAAAAATCGGCTCGTCTTCATCATAGAGTTCGATTGAGTATTTCATTTTGGATGCAAAGGTAGAAATGAAGTGGACGATCCGGTCGTAATCGACCCGAGAATCGACAATAATTTTATCGACCTGCTCGGTAACAATATCCCGCACTACTTTCTGCACAACATCCAGGTCTGAATGTAGTAGTGACGGCACTGAACCTTTTGCCTGCCTGGTGGTTATCTCCTCCCACACGGTCGTCAGGTAGAGCATATCGGCAATCAGATCTTCTTCGCGCTTTCCTTCTGAGACGGTTCTGACGATGTAGCCGGAGCCCGGTTTTTTCAGACGCTCAACAATTTCCCGCAGCCGCTCGCGCTCAACTTCGTCTTCTATTCGCCGTGAAATACCGATATGGTCAACAGTAGGCATGTAGACCAGATGACGACCCGGCAGGGAGATATGAGAAGTGATCCTAGCTCCTTTGGTGCCGAGCGGTTCCTTGGAAATCTGCACCAGCAGCTCCTGCCCCTCCTGCAGCAGATCCTCGATAGGGTGGAGCGGCCGGAATTCGGACCGTTCGCTCCCCTCCTGCTCTTCGGTCGGCTCATCGTCCTTTTTACTTCCGGCATACAGCAGCGACTCATACTCTTCAATAGCGTCGTACACGTCAGCTACATACAAAAAAGCTGCCTTTTCCAGGCCAATATCAACAAATGCTGCCTGCATCCCCGGTAACACGCGAACAACGCGCCCTTTGTAAATATTTCCCACAATTCCCTTTTCGCGGCTGCGCTCAATATACAGTTCGGCAATGGTGCCGTTCTCAATCAACGCAATTCGGGTTTCGTGGGAAGCGGCATTAATTACTAACTCAGCTCCCATGGTGGTTTCTCCGTTTGGTGTTTTTTAGAACAAAAAAATGTCAGACTAGTCCGACTTGTCAGACCGGTCAGAAAAGATTTTAAAGATTACTGGCAAAAATGACTTCCAGCTTCTCAACCTGGATATCGTCTCCCTGGAGCGATTCGATCCCGGTAATGGCACGGGCGAATTCGACCGGCTTACCGCGTTTGGCGACGAGCTCAATGGCTTGGCCATCAGCAGAGAGTGATACGGTTTCACCTCTCAGATCGACCGTTTGGGTCTCTCCCTTTTTTGTCCGCTGAATGACAAAGGTGTTATGTGCCAAAAACTGCTCACACCGCTTCACAAGCTCGCTCTGATCGGCAGAGGCTATGGTGATTCGATAGCGGGTGGCATCAATCAAAGTTGAGAGAGAGGGTGATCTGACGTTAATCTCTTCTGCATCGAGAATCCGCAATCCTTGAGGCAGTACGGCATTGAGACGCTCTTGAACTTCCAGGGCCGTAATGCCGTCAGCAATAGTCATATCCATATACTCCGCCTGAGATTCGACTCCGACAGACGTTGCCGTGCCAAACGAGAAGCGTGGGTGCGGATGAAAGCCGAGCGAAAAGAGGATCGGCACGTCACCTCTGCTGACGGCACGGGTAAAAACGGTTATCAACTCAAGGTGACTTAAATAACGCATGACACCTGTTTTGGAAAACCTGAGGCGTATCCGGGCTGCGGCCGGTTCAACAGCTCTGCTGTAGGGCCGCTGCGGCAGGTCTGCCTGCGGAGAAATCCGGTTCGTCACGACAGTAAAATCACAGACCCCGCAGGCGCTGCAACTGCCGTCACGACAATCTTTTGTGGCAGCTTCCGCGCGAGCTTTCTCCCGCTCATCCAGTAAAAATGTTTTTGTCACTCCGCAATCGAGATGATCCCACGGCAGAACTTCATCCTGCTCACGACGGCGTAGATACCATTCCGGCTCGACAGCGCAGTCAACAAACGCCTGCTGCCACCGTTGCAGGGAAAAATGCTCGCGCCAGCCGTCAAAGCGGCAGCCGAGTTCCACGGCACGGATCAGCACTTGAGCCAGACGCCGGTCGCCACGGGCAAACACTCCTTCCATAAACGAGAGCGGGGCATCCTGCCATTTGAACTTCAGCTTCCGCTTTTTGAGATCGCAGTGAAGCTGATACTGGAGATCGGTCGTCTCATGCGAAGAGATCTGCGGTTCCCACTGGAACGGCGTATGTGCCTTCGGCACAAAGGTGCTGACGGCGACATTAACGTCTCCGGAGACGCCGCTCCCTTTGGCCTGATCTTTAACCTTACGGGCAAGGGTTGCAATCTGGGTAATGTCGTCAGCCGTTTCGCCCGGCAACCCGATCATGAAATAGAGCTTGATCAGGCGCCATCCGGCGTGGTAGATCGCCGCCGCTCCGGCGATAAGGTCTGCCTCGCTGATCCCTTTGTTGATAACGCGCCGCATCCGGTCGCTGCCAGCCTCTGGTGCCAGAGTAAAACCGGTCTTGCGTACTTTTTTGATTTCGTCGATCAGTTCATCAGGCAGTGAGCCGACACGCAGGGAGGGGAGCGATACCGCTACCCGATCTTCGGCATAGCGTGTCATTAATTCGGTCACCAGCGGGGTGACGCAGGAATAGTCACCGGTGGAGAGTGACAGCAGCGATATTTCATCATAGCCGGTGGCTTTGAGAGATTTTTCTATGACATTAAGAATTGTTTCCGGAGAGCGCTCACGAAGCGGACGGTAGACGTAGCCGGCCTGGCAGAAACGGCAGCCACGGGTGCAGCCGCGCGCAATCTCCACCGCGACCCGGTCATGGATTGTCTTCATGAACGGCACAACAGGGGAATCGGGATAGGGAGCCGAGTTTAGATCGGCCAGGAAGCGGCGGCGGACAGTTGTGTAGTCAGACTTTAGAGGCCTGATTTCTGAAAGGGTGCCGTTGGAAGCGTACTTAGGCTCAAAGAACGAAGGAATATAGACCCCTTCAATTTTTGAGAGCCGCTCAAGCAGACGCGCCTTGTTCTCACCCGATTTTTTGGCTTCTCGCACGGCCAGAGCTATTTCCAGGGTAGCCTCTTCACCATCCCCCAACAGTACCGCATCAAAAAAAGGCGCCAGCGGTTCCGGATTATAGGCGCACGGACCGCCAGCAATAATCAGTGGTAATGCCCCCTCCCGGTCGGCGGCAAGGAGCGGAATGCCACTTAAGCGGAGCATGGAGAGAATATTCGTGTAAGAAAGTTCGTACTGCAGGGTAAAGCCGATAATGTCACAAGCTGCCAGCGGCGTGGCCGTTTCCAGCGTCGACAGGACGGCTTGTGCCGCCAGCATCTCTGCTTCCATGTCGGGCCAGGGCGCAAAAACGCGCTCTGCTGCGACACCCTCAGCTTCATTCAGAATGTGATAGAGAATCCGCAAACCAAGGTGGCTCATGCCGACTTCATATACGTCGGGAAATGCGAGGGCAAAGCGTACGTAGGCATCAACCTTGCGGATGGAGCCCATTTCGCCCCCCATATAGCGAGCAGGTTTTTCAACTGCGAGAAGATTCATCAAAGAAATTCAGTTCTTATGCGAAATAGAGAAAGTTTGAAAACATAGCAAATCAGCCGGATGGATGCAAGATAAATAGCCGTTTTTGCCCGCACGGTAAATTTGTTCTCCCTGTGAGTTATCGTACTGGACTGGAGTTTTCAGTCATTCTCAGATAGTCGTTAAGTTCGGTGGTAGTCTAGATTTTTCGGATTTCAATACTTCCATGATCCGGTGGAGTGACCTCTCCGAATCATCGAAATGAACAGGGGTTGTTCTCGTAGTAGGGACATCGTATGACTGTGGTAATTGAGTACCGCAATACTTATGTGCTATAAAAACTACGGAGCTTCCGGCGGGGCGGGAAGTGACATGGCGAGAGCCGCTGCCGAGACCGTCAGCAGGGCTGACAACAGATATGTTGTTGAGAATGTGCCGGTCATGCCGGCAATGACACCGGCTCCACCGGGACCGATGGTCTGGCCGACGGCAAAGAATATGGTGATCATAACAAAGGCGTTGGCAGCGCCTGAAGCGCCGAGATAATCTCCTACTGTCGCCGCCATGATTGCCGGAATCGCAAAAAACGCCAAGCCGAAAAGCATGATCGATACTATTATTCCTGCCGTACCGAAATTAAATCCGACCAGGATATTTGCCGCTGCCTGCACCAGGAAAACCAGCGCCAATCCCATTTTACGGCCAATCCGGTCAGAGATCGTGCCAAAAACTACACCGGAGAAAATGCTGAAAAAGCCGACCCATGACCAGTATAAGCCGGCTTTCGCCTCACTGAAGCCGAATTCCTTCACCATCGTAGCGACAATAAACGTGCCGTACACCATAAAGGTAATTCCGAACAGCAGGTAGAGAATGCCAAGGCGGAGCAGAAGCGCCCCTTTGCCGCTGTCATTGCGCGGCTTAAACTGCTCGGTCGTCACCGTAACCGCTTCACCCATTGGTTCAAGTCCCATTTCGGCTGGAGTGTTGCGAAGAAACAGCGAGGCTCCGATGGCAATAACTAGGGAAATGATGCTGAAGATCAGCCAGCCGCTTCGCCAGCCATCGGCGCCGAGGCTCTGGTTAAGATACGGAATGAGAAACCCGGAGATTATAATCCCCAGTCCGCTCCCCCCGCAGGCAATACCGGCAGCTTTGCCACGCTCCTTGCTACGAAACCAGTGTGGCAACAGCACCATCATGGAGACGTTGGCAAAACCGCTTCCGACACCCACCAGCGTAAACAGAATCAGGATCATGACAAAGCTGCTGCTGCGGCTGATGCTGAACATACAGAGGCTTATCAATAATAGTCCGGCAGAAATTGAGGCGCGGTGCTGAAAACGTCGTATCAGGAAAGGGGTCACAATGACGGCGAACAGATAGCCGGCAAAATTGCTGGTACCGATAAAACCGAGACGTTCATAACTGAGGCCGAGGCCGTTCTGCATCCCTGGAAGAAAGACACCGTAGGCAAATCTGGCCAGGCCAAGGGCGTTAAAGATTACCAGAAAGCCGAGTGCAATAATGACCCAGCCATAATGGAGAGCAATAATTTTAGCGGAATCCGTTTTCATATTGCCACTATCCACCATGCTTGAGAAGGTACTTATTGGATATCGCCTTGAACGATATCTTGCTCTGATTGGAGCGTGTCTCATCAATGGAGCGGAATACCACCCCCTCGCGTTCTGCTTGCGGATTCAGAAGGGACTTGCCTTCGGCATATTCGAGAAACCGGGCGTGGCCGAATCCGCCAGTCTGAAAATTCTCCGCTACGACTGGAACACCTTTGAGACCGAAATCATCCAGTAATGCTCGGTAGGCAGCAACCGGAAGATAACGTTGCCGTATAATGTCGAAAATATTGAAGATGAAGATATCCTGCCCTTTTAATCCGTACATATTCGACTGAATGCCGTAGCCGACAACCTCACCCTGCAAGGCAAGATAACCTCCCGTCCGGGCGTGGTAGTCGCGCAGTTTCTCTTCAATATCATAGTGTCGAACAAGCTTCCAGAAGGTCTGATCAGGAGCTTCACAAAACTCCCAGTTTCTTCCACAAACATGGAGACCTGCCGCGTCGAAGATAAACGAACACGATGTGCCGTCGAGCTTCTCCGTTACAAAGAAAGACATACCGGAGAAAGTTTCAATCGCGAGGTTTTGTACCCGTTCCTCGTCGGTCTTAGGCACACTGCCAGGAAAAGTACCGACTACCTCACCTGATATTGCTGCCGGGATAGGCGGATCATAAAGGCTTATGCCCAGAATACAAGTTACATCTTCACCCTCGGCATAATTCCCGACTGTCAGCAGCTCATCAATTTTGAAAACAATACCCTGCGACAAGGCGCCACGAAACTTTTTGGTACGAAGGCGAAACTTATCCTGACGCAAAAATTCGTACTGCTGTTGTTCCGGAAAAACCGAATCTATCTCGCAATACACAACCAGCATTCCAGGTTTTATCTCCTGCGCCTTTTTCACCACAACCTGCCAGCCGCCGAAGACAGCCAATTCTATCGCATCGGCACCCTCAATCGGTCGGATCTCATCAACTTTTCGGACTGTTGCAAGCTTTCTCATAAATTCACCTCGGCTTGTTCGTTGCCGCAGAAATCAAGCAGACCATCGAGAGTCTGTTCGATCTGCCGGACATCGTGGCTGTGGGTGGCGATAATGGTTTCCACCACCGGTGTATAGTGCGCCATGGCGACAGCTCGCAGCCCTCGCATCTGTTCGGCAATGGCACTCACGGACTCGACGAGCGTGTCGTAGTCGTTCATGTCATTTCGCGTGATGCAGTACTTCATCAACCTTTTCAGCCAGAAGAACTTTCAAAAGGGATTGGTAGGGAACGTCCTGTTTATTGGCGAGCATTTTAAGCCGATCAATCAACGAAACCGGAAGACGCAGAGAAATTGCTCTGGTTGATGGTTTCAGGTTGGGAAATACCGTTTCTTCGGCCTGCGAAAAGTCAAGATAATCCGTTGCATCAAGGGTTGCCCAGAAATCCCGCTCATCATCCTCTGTTTTAAATTTTGGAACTTTTTTTAAGGCGGTCACGATATACCTCCAACTCTTTATCTGTCATATCCCGTGCTGAAATGACCCGGATGAAATTATTCCTGATCAAGAAGATCACAAACAGCGGTCTCGCTGCATCTGTTTTCCCAAGCGCCGCATTGCGGACCTCCTCCTGGGAATTAGAACCGTCTGGTCGCATCAGCAGCGGCGTGTTGAAAAACACCTCCTCACACTCCGCATTGCTAACGCCATGTTTGACCCAATTTTTATCGATGTTTCCGGCGTTCCATTCAAAACCGGCAATGTTATCTAACTTACCCATTGCATCTCCATGTATACTACCAATATATACACTTGGTTGTGATGTTGTCAATTATCTAAAAAATCTATTGCTGCCAAGCTGATTCATTCTGTAACCCCTCACTCCCCATCCGTCCCAATCAAACCTTTTGCATCGCTTCCATCAAACTCATGAAACGGCAGCATGTTCTTGATCCGCTTCTCAACATGGCTGATATGCCCGGCAGGTGGTATATTTTCCGGCAGGTAGCATTACCAGAGCACTTTCAAGCCAAGTTTTCGATAGGCAGCAAAGGCACTATTCTGGGATATGAGTGTAAACTTGTGGGAGATTGCCTGCCAAATAATCAGACGGTCAAAAGAGTCTTTGTGTTCCATTCGAGGCAAGTGATGGCAGGTGGCGGCATCATCAGCGGTAATCGGCAGTATATAACAGGCGAGGTAAGAGGCATTCTCTCACTTGGGAGAAATTCCAGAAGATGCTGGAGCGGTTTTCGTTACCGGAACAACGGATCAAGGTCAAGATGTTCCCGATCACCGCGAATTGATCATGTGAGGAGCCGCGTGCGTAAATAGTGCAAGCACGGTTCTGAGAGGGGCTTGGTGACAACTGGATTATTGGTGAGAGCAGCGCGACATCATCTGCGAAATCAGGTGGCAACATAAACGCTTAACTTACTAATATAACAGAAGAAACCTGTCTACGCGACCAATTCAAATTCCATGTTTCTTCTCGTTCCCACGCGCTGCGTGGTAATGCAGTTATGGCGCGTAGCGCCACGAGTTAAAGTTAGTGAATCCCTATTATACGGCTATCTACAGGTTTCCACTTTAAGCTCTGTTAAATGTGTGTACTACAGTTTCACTCTCGCACAGCAGAGACGCAATATTTTGATTCCCTACTGTGTTGGATACTGGGCGACACGTAGCGCATCCGGCAGCAATGCTGGTGATGGCAGAAAACGCCGGTTCCGCCTCGCTTGAACCTGCCTACTAAAAGCTCAATATTAGACTTAGTAAAGTATCTTCAGCAGTCAGGCGCGGGAGAGGAAGCGGCCGTCACGGGTATCGACTTTCACTTTTTCACCGGCCTCAAGATAAGGGGGGACACGAATTTTCAGACCGGTTTCAAGAATAGCTTCCTTCGTTTCAGCGGTAGCAGTAGCATTTTTCATGACCGGCGGCGTCTCTTCTACCGTCAATTCAACGGTCATCGGCAAATCGACGTTCACCATCCGCCCTTCAAACAGCCCGAGAACAACTTCAGTGCCATCAAGCAGGTATAACGAAAGCGGCTCAAATTCATCGGCTGGCATCTCGAATTGCTCATAGTTCTCAAGATCCATAAACACCCCGTTGCCACCGTCTGCATACAGGAACTGCCCTTTATGGCGCTCGAAATCGGCCTCATCAACCTTATCCCCGGAGCGGAACGTTTTCTCCAGTACCTGACCGGTAATCAGGTTGCGGTATTTAGTCCTTACCATTGTGTTTGCGCCACGCGCAGTGGGCGAGCTGATGTTGATATCTACGATCAGGCAGGGGGCTCCGTCCAGTTGAATGACAAGCCCTTTTTTAAAGTCGGATGTTGAAAACATGCAGATTTAATTCTCCTTGGTAATGGTTATTTCTTCCTATATTCCGCCATAGGCCAGAACGGAATGCCGCCGCGCGGGGTAAATTCTCCCCGTACCGTCAGGTAGACCGGTTCAAGCAACTTCACCAGATCATTACAGATGCGGTTAACCCCCGCTTCATGAAATTCACCATGCATCCGGAACGAGCCGAGATACAGCTTCAAGCTTTTGCTCTCGACGCAAAGTTGGTCCGGCTGGTAATCGATGACAATCTTCCCGAAATCGGGCTGTCCGGTCATTGGACAGAGGCAGGTAAACTCAGGGCATTCGATATGCAGAGTCCCGACCGCTCCGACAGGATTCAGCTCCGCCTTGGCAAAAGGGTTCGGAAAAAATTCCAGCAGTCCGGCATCCGGTTTGTCATAGTTGTAGGTGGTAGCTGCAGAGCCAAGAGATTTCAATCCGTCGTGTAATTTCATCTGATTCGCCTAAATCCAGGCATCTCCGCCATCATACTCGTAATCAACACCCTTGGTTTTAAACGAAGTCCTGAATTTTGCTTCACGGGCGAGACGCTTCATCCGTTCGGAAGCGGTTTCTCCCAAATCAGAAAGCTTCCCGCGCATTTCACGGCCGGAAGAGGGGGCAAGCAGTAGAGCGGTAACAGTGCCAATCACGGCACCGGATAAAAAAGCGATCACAGCAGCAGCGGCATTATCGTTATTTGTTGACATGGCAGACTCCTTTTGGTGGCATCTAAGTGATATATGAAATAATCAGCCTGTTTTCTAGCACAACAACCGGGCGCAATAAAAGCAAAATTTACAGCACCCTGGCCAGGTGCCGACGAATCATATCCTCAAAGTCGGCATCACTGCTGCCGCTGTAGACCAGTGAAGAAGCGATCTCGGAAGCCAGAATTGCGCAGAGATATTTTTGCGGCAGCCTGCCGACACGCTGCCGATACCGGGCTGACTCCTGCAACATGCGTGGCAGGTGGCTCATTACCGCCTGACGGAAAGGGGGCTGCATGCAGAGCGCAGGGCGCAGTGAGAAGAAGTCGAACAGCCGCGTGTACAGGTTATTAATATTGTGGCTGATCATTTCGGAAATCTCGCTATAGAGCAGGGTTCCGTCAGCTTCCTTGTGGCGCAGCAGAATAAGTCGCGCCTCATCAGCGGCCCGTTTTTCCAGTATCGCCAGAACATCACCGGCATACCGCTCCTTATGCTCCATGAATTCACGTTCGGAGAGCAGCAGGTTGGCGATAATTTCGTACGACGAAGAGATGACGCCGCATTTATTGGCAGAGGAGTCACGCATCAGTGCGACGCCGCTCTTCTGCAGCTTGATCCGAGCTTCGGGTGTGATAAAGGAGTTGGCTCCTTCTATAATAACCTTTGAAGAGGGCACTCCATTATCATCTAGGAACATCTGCCAGTTCTGGGCGTCAATCGTTTCCGGACGCCCCCCGGCAGGAATGAACAGATCCGCCTTGACACTGAAGACCAGGCTGTTGTAGAGGCGATTAAAGTCATCGATATCGAGCCATTCCTCAACAACACCGGCGGGAGTCCGCATGACCTTCCGATGCGACTCCTTCAGCCCTTCCAAACGTCGACCTGTGCGATAAATGATAAAGCCGCCCGGCCCAATGAAGGCCGGGTCAAAACCGTCCAGATCGGATGTAAGCGTGATGCGCCGTAATGCGTCGAAACTGATGCCATCAGGGTCGTAGAGGGCGGCTGTCCCGTCGAGAATCAGGCGAACCTGCATTCCGGGGCAACGCTCAAGCATGATGCGAAGACAATTGCCGGCAACATCGCCATTCGGGCCGCCGGTCATCTTTAGCGAAAACTTATCGCTCCGTATATTTATCCCGACCGCTTCAGCCATAGTGATTTCTGCAAACGTAACCACGCCGGTCGAGGTAACACCGTACTCCTTGTGGTTTATGCCGAAACGCTTGCTGGACATGATGCCGACGCCGAGTATATAGCCCCGTTTTTTTGACAGGGCGGCTATCGCTTCAATCATCCCGTCGTGCATATTTTCATCCGGACCGATCTCTATCGGCTCATCATCGCAGTAGTAGTCGACAACCCGGCGGTCTCTGGCTTTGCCGTTTTCGGTGATAAAAATGTCGAGAAACGCATTGGCGATACCATATTGAAGCTTGTAAAGCCGGAAGTTTTCCTTTTCCCCCCCCGCCTGTTCCAGGTCAGAGGCATCGAGTACGACCGCTAGTTTTGATCCCCCTTCATAGATATCTTTGTTTTTCATCTGCTGGGTATTCGCCAGAACATATACTTCGCGGAAAATGGTGTTGGCCGAGGTAATAAAGTCATCGGCGCTGCGGGCGATAACGGTACGCCAACCACCACGGGCAATATCGGAAAACCCGATATGGTAGCCGGCACCGAAACGGCTGAAGAAAAACGTGACGCGGAACGGAAGCGCTTCCGGCAGGTCCGCAGTAAATTCCCGTCCTAACAGCCGCAGATACTGAGGGTCGAGGCGGAAGGCCAGCGCCTGTTTTTCGATCACGAAAAAGTTTGTTTTGAGGGTATGGGTAACCAGCAGCAGGCAGCAGCGATATACTCCGCGTCTGATATCATCAAGCCAGCGATGACCAGTATTATATCCCTCAACAGCGCCCTGTACTTCCGTAAGCACTGCAGCGTAAAGGGTCTCACGCTCTTTCAGCTCCGGTTCGAAGCGTACCCGGAACAGCCGTATCAGAAGCTGGGCCATTTCGGGATGATCATAAAAGGCGCTCCGCACGTCATCAAGGCCGAACCGTTCAGGCTGACCATGAGCCAGTGTTGTGTGACAGAAAGAGACAAAAGCATTAACCAGCGCCGCATCCTCACCAGAGATCCGCCCTTTAACCACAAACTCGTGATACGCTTCAGATGAAGTAGAGAGTATCTGGGTCGTGCATAATTCACGTCTCAGGCTATCGGCCAGTGAACTTTCGGGTGAAATATCCTCCCCCTTCCGGCTGATAACGAGAAACGAACCAAGGAAATAGGGATGAACACCGTTTGAGATAGTCAGGCAATATGCCCTGCGGATTCCGATGTCCAGGCGGTTAAAAACCTCCAGCAACTGCAGCAGGAAATCTTTCTGCGGCGGATTGCCGACGCCGAACAGCACTCTTGTCTCCTTGACTCCCTGGCGCTCCACCTGTCCGATATCAAGATACAGTCCACCAGAAGAGTTCGCGCTGTCAAAGAGCCAGATCAGATAGGCAATCCGGGATGGTGGCGACATCCGGATAAAGTTTTCGTTGTTCAGCCAGAGTATTTTCAGCAGATAATCGAATTTTTTCAGGTCAAAGTCGGGAAATGAGGAGCGCAGTTCGCTGCGCACTTTTCTAGCAAGTGCCGCTGAAATATCAATCTCGCGTTTAAGATCTATTTCCTGATTCTGGCGACGGTCAAACTCAAAGCGCTGAATTTCAAGCTCATCACATTGACCCGGCATGGCGGCATTTGAATGCGAAAACATGGCGTATGAAATTTCCCGGTCACCCAGCTTGGTCAGTGTGCTATAGAGCGAACCGGGACGGTTGCCACAGGCGACCACCAACCGCTTGGCGTGGTCTGTCAGGATCAGATGGCGGTTGTGCTGCAGACAGCCCATCTCCCGGGCAAGCAGCGCCAAAGCCTCATCTTCATCTGCCATAGCCTGAAAGAAGTATGGGCTCATATGTTTTTGGAGCCAGGCGGCGTTCTCCTCTGTAGCGATTTGGAATGCCTGGGCGGTGCGACGGACGAGCGAAGTAATATGCATGATTAGTTCTCCATTGAAATAAAATGACATGTACTATTTCGTCAAGGTTTCTAGTATAATGGGTTATATAACCATTGTGAATTAGTGACAAGACAATAAATTCAGCAAGAAAGATCTCGTGCCATGCGAAAAAAACT
>CAYQMO010000111.1:0-12699 GCA_964418315.1 uncultured Geobacter sp.
AAATTGTCATCCATCAGGACAACCTTGGCCGCCTCCTTGGATACCGCTGTGCCGGTAATACCCATGGCAATCCCAATGTCGGCCCGTTTGAGAGCCGGGGCGTCATTGACGCCGTCTCCAGTCATGGCAACCACGTGGCGCTGGGACTGGAGAGCCTGTACGAGCTGGATTTTATGCTCCGGAGCTACGCGGGCAAAAACATTGGTACTCATGACAGCCGACTGTAATTCTGTTTCAGAAAGCCCATCCAGGTCGCGACCTGTAAGGGCAGTCTGCCCATGCTGGAGCAGTCCGAGTTGCCGGCCAATGGCTTCGGCCGTTACGGGATGGTCGCCGGTGATCATCTTGACGGTGATGCCGGCACTATGGCAGATCCTGATGGCGTCCATGGCTTCGGTACGGGGCGGATCAATCATGCAGAGCAGACCGGCAAATTGCAGCTCTTGTGCAACATCATCGGCAGAAATTTCTTCTTCTGCAACATCCAGGCGATGAGCAAAAGCAATAACCCGCATCCCCTGGCGGGCATAGGTAGCCATGGCTTCATTCACTGTTTGCTGCTCCGCCTTGTCCAGGTTGCAGCGTTCAATGACTGTTTCCGGTGCCCCCTTGAGCAGAATGCGTTTCTTGCCGTCAATCCGGTTCAGCGTGGCCATGAATTTGGTGTCCGACTCGAAGGGTATGACATCCAGCCTTTGGTGAATACTGCGGAATTCGTGGGCATTCAACCCCGCTTTCTGACCGGCAACCACCAGAGCGGCTTCTGTCGGATCGCCGGTAATGGCCCAACCGCCTCCTTCGGAGCGCAGCACGGAATCATTGCAGAGGACGGCAATGGAGAGCAACCCCTGCAGTGCCGGAGGAACTGTTGTCAAGCGTACGCCATCGTGTTCAATCTCGCCTTCAGGGGCGTAGCCGATACCGGAAAACCGGTATTCATGCCCTTCCAGCCATGCCACCTGGACCGTCATTTCATTACGGGTCAGGGTGCCGGTCTTGTCAGAGCAGATGATGGTTGTGGATCCCAGTGTCTCCACCGCCGGAAGATGACGAACAACAGCATGCCGTTCGGCCATCCGCCGGACGCCGATGGCCAGGCAGATAGTGATAACCGCCGGCAGCCCCTCGGGAATTGCCGCCACGGCCAGAGAAACGGCAACCATGAGAGCTTCACCCACCGGGGCGTCCTTGACCCAGATACCGAAAGCAATCAAAATTGCCACTACGACAGCGACAGCGACAGTGATCCCGGTGCTGACCCTGGCCAGTTGCCGGGTCAGCGGGGTCTCCAGTTGTGTGGTCTGATTGAGAAGCTCATTGATCCGCCCCAGTTCGGTGCTGTTCCCCGTGGCGACCACCACGCCGGTGGCCGTACCCTGTACCACCAGGGTGCCACTGTAGGCCATGCAAAAACGGTCGCCCAGCGGTGAGTCCGGCAGAACCGCATCGGAGCGCTTTGCCACCGGCAGAGACTCTCCGGTCAGGGCAGCTTCCTCGACAAGCAGGTTCTTGACCCGTATTAACCGTAGATCGGCAGGAACTTTGTCACCACTCTGCAATGTTACAACATCACCTGGCACCAACTCGTCCGCCGACACTGCGATGGACTGCCCGTTCCTGATGGCCGTTGCTGCTTCAGGAATCATGGCTGCAAGCGCCTCAATCGCTTTTCCCGCCCGATATTCCTGGATGAAACCGATGATGGCATTGATGACCACTGCACCAAAGACAACCGCAGCATCGGTGGGCTTTTTAAGTGCTACAGCCAGGGTGCCGGCAGCAATCAGCAGCCAGCCGATCGGGTTATTGATCTGGCGCCAGAAGATGAGCCAGGGGCTTGTCCCACCGGATCTGGCAAGGGTGTTGGCACCGAAGCGCTGCCGTTTTTCAGTAACTTCCCTATCATTCAATCCGTCCGGACGTGTACCCAGTCGGGTCATGACGTCCAGGTCGGATGAGGCGTGCCAGGTAGTTTCACCCGGCTGTGTCAGGCTCTTGTTCATTGTTTGCAAACCTCCTCTCCGGTTTTACCGGCTCGTGCAGCGCAGCTATTCTGCTATTATCCGCACCATCTCTACTGGACTACTGCGATCATTATTCAATAGAATCAATATTTTTACTCAGATCCCATGTGTAAATTAAATCACTGTTTCTTTAGCTGTGACCATATTTCTACAACTTCCACGGCACACACAACGACCCATACTACAATGCTGATACCGACAGCAGCAGCGGCAATGTCTTTGATAATCTTTATTTTTTCGTTGTGGCGCTCCTCGACAAAGTCGCAGAGTGCCTCAATGGAGCTGTTTACTATTTCTGTAATAAGTACAAGGCCGGTTGCAATGAGTATCAAAAGCAAATCAACCTTTTGTCGCAAAGCAAAAGTTGCTACCAGAATTATCAGTGACAGGTACAGTTTGTATGACACACTAAAATCCGTCAGTACGGCATAACGCAAGCCGGAGATGACGTTCTGCACTTTTCGCACAGGATGATAACCCTGCTCGCCTGTACCTAAAAATTTGTTTTTCATTATTGTTTTCCTTTCTTGATGCAACATCTGAGTGTAGAAGTTGATAAATTTTTATGATCAGACAGGATCAGAGCCGCCAACGCTGCTACCCAAAAGATCGAAGTCAGAAAACCTGCGACAACATCGGACGGATAATGGACTTGCAGATAAAGCCTTGAGAGACATACCAGTAATATAAGTACCCCACCTGCTATAGCGCACAAGATGAAACTCTTAGACCCCATCAAGACTTTCAGCAGCAGTAACTCTGCCAGCACAAATACGGTAATCTGTGATGCGTGTGAGCTTGGGAATGAAAATCCTATGGGAAGGCTAATCAATGAAGAGAAAAGATCTGGTCGAGGACGAGCTATAATCAATTTACAGATATTGCTTAGAGCGCTGACCCCAACAAAGGACACCACCAAGAACATGGCATCTCTAACGTTATTGCGGGTAATCAATATGCACGCCTGTACAAGAATTGCCGGAAGCAGGATAAAGCTTGATCCAGCCCAGGTGACATTCGAAGAAAACTGATCGAGTCCTACTGTACGTATGGTATTGAACCATTCAAGAATCTTCCGGTCCAGTTTTTCAACCGGCTCAAGATGAATTGCCCATGCCCCGGCCATCAAGGTCGTAAGCAGGGCAATTCCGCAGAAAAATGTGACCTTGTATTTATTGAAGTTGCGATGCATTTTTGCTGGAGGTTTGTATTCACCCGTTGTTTCTAATCCCGCCGACAATGGCATCATGAGCACACTGCCCGACAGAGGCGATCCCTTACAGCCCGCCACGGCTCGGTCTCCGGCACTGCTTCAATCAGAATTCTGCCGTAGCCCTCTGCATCAAGCCGACGTAGTGAGGCATACAGTGCCTGGCCGTAGCCAATGGGATCGTTCGGCAAAAGAAGGCACCGTATCGCCGGATTCAGGTCAGTAACGGTTTTGGTATGACAGAGGACGGCAACAGTACGTCCGGTATCAACTGAACGACTGACTTCAGCAGCAATATTTTCCAGAGTGATCATACCTGCCGAAGTCAGCGGTGCATAATGCGATGCATGGCAGCCCGGCGCCCGCAGTGCAGGATCTGGCTGGCCAGGGAGAGAGACCTCCCTGCCAAGGTTTTCGCAGAGTTCCGATAGTGAAATACCCCCTGGCCGAAGCAGGATCGGGCGGTCATCAACCAGGCTAATAATGGTTGATTCAAGCCCCACCTTACAGTCTCCGCCCTCAAGAATCAGATCTGGCGCTGATCCTAGTTCATCGCGCACATGGTTGGCACAGGTGGGGCTTATCCGTCCGAAGCGGTTGGCGGATGGGGCGGCAACGCCTCCCCCGAACTCCCGAAGCATGTTCTGCGCCACTGAATGAGCAGGCACCCTGATGCCGACGGTATCAAGCCCGCCGGTCACCAGATCTGAAACAGTGAAAGAACGCCGGAGAACGATAGTCAGCGGCCCCGGCCAGAAACATTCGGCCAGCCTGAATGCGTCAGCAGGGATTTTCCTCGCCCATTGACCGATCCGGCCAGCATCTGCCAGATGGACAATCAGCGGGTGATCCGCAGGTCGCCCCTTGATGCTGAAAATTCGGCGTACCGCTTCATCGTTTTCGGCATCGGCTCCGAGACCATAAACGGTCTCGGTGGGAAAGGCTACTACGCCGCCGTTACGCAGCAGTTTAGCTGCGCTGAAGAACTGCCCAGGCACTGTCGGCGTCTGGAGCGTTCTGTGTGAATCTGGCATGTACAAACTCCTCTACATCAGCCGTCCGGCGCATCAGATTCAGTAGAACTACCGGGTCTGTGCCACAATCGATTTCTCCAGTCCTTCCATCAGCAGATCCAGTTCCGAAACCGAAATAGCCAAAGGCGGAAACGCCACCACCGTATTTCCCAATGGTCTCGTGAAAATGCCGTGGTTACGCGCTTCCTGACAGACCCTTATCCCTCGCCTTTCCTCCCAGTGGTACGGCTCTTTTGTTGCTTTGTCTCGAACTAACTCGATTCCGGCTGCCAGACCGCACTGACGCACATCGCCAACATGTTCGAGAACAGCGATCCGCTGAAGCCAGACAGCTAATTGCTCGCTTCTTTGCTGTACGGCATCCAACAGGTTATTCTCTTCAAACAGCTCAAGGCTTTTAAGCGCTACTGCACAAGCAAGAGGGTTGCCGGTAAAGGTATGGCCATGAAAAAAAGTCTTCAGCTCTGTGTAACTTCCCAAAAAAGCTTCATAAACCGTCTCTGTCGCCAAGGTAGCGGCCTGCGGCAGATAGCCGGCACAAAGCCCTTTTGAGATGGCCATAATGTCGGGTGTCACTCCTTCATGTTCACAGGCAAACATCCGCCCGGTACGGCCAAAGCCGGTAGCAACCTCATCGGTAATCAACAGCAGTTGGTACCGATCGCACAGATCTCTTACTCCACGCAAATAACCGGCAGGATGCGCAAGCATGCCTCCGGCTCCCTGCAAAAGCGGCTCAATCACCATACCGGCCAGAACTTCTTTATGTTCAATCATGAGCTGTTCCAGTACATCCAGGCAGGCCATAGCGCAGGTTGAGCGGTCTGTAGCACCTGCCGGACAGCGGTAGCAGTACGGTGCCGGAGCCTCGATTGTGGAGAACAGCAACGGACGGAAGGTATCGTGGTAAATGCCTATACCGCCTACGCTCATAGAACCGATAGTATCGCCGTGATAGGCATGCTGAAGTCTGATGAAACGGCTGCGTTGCGGCTCTCCCTTATGGCGATGATACTGGTATGCCATCTTCAAGCCTACCTCCACCGCTGTTGAGCCGTTATCGGAATAAAAGACCTTGGTCAGGCCGTCAGGGGCTATATCAATGAGACGTTTTGCCAGAAGGATGGACTGTTCACTTGCCAATCCCAATAACGTGGAATGCTCAAGCCGGGCCGCCTGATCAGCCAACGCCTTGTTCAGAACAGGATGGCAGTGCCCGTGGACATTGGTCCACATGGAAGCGACGCCATCAAGATAACGGTTGCCGTCAGAATCAATCAGCCAACTCCCCTCTCCCCGCATAATAACCAGCGGATCGTCGGCCAGCCAATCCTGCATCTGGGTAAAGGGATGCCAGACGTACTTCTTATCCCAATCTTGCAATTCCTGAGTAATGTTTTTCAAAGTTAGCGATCCTTTAATTCGGATTTTTTCAGCGAGTTCCTGCCATACCAGCTCCACACAGCGGTCAAAAGAAACATTTTCATCATGCTCTCCGAGATCAGCCTTGGTGGAAGGTGTAAAGATCGGTTGATATGGGTTTAGTTGATCTTTTGGAAAAGGCCGGACTCGTGACGGTACTCGGATAATTCCCCGGCATTCAGGTCAAAATACCAGCCATGCAGCGAAAGGTCTCCGGCTTTCACCCGCTGATCGATCCAGGGGAAGGTGTGTAAGTTTTCCACAGAAAGCAGAATAGCGGCCTGTTCGGCAGCCCGCTGCTGCAGCTTGGCATCTTTGCCCGGCAATTCCGCAAGTACCTTTTCCCTGGCTGGTGCAGCGATGGACATCCATCTGGAGATAAACCCGCCCCCCTTGCAGCCGCAGGTGCCGGCCATGAGAGCATTGATGCCGCCGCACTGCGAGTGCCCCAGCACGATGATATGCTCTACACCCAGATGACAGACGGCAAACTCAAGGGCAGCGCTGACACCATGCCGCCCACCGTCTTCCTCGTAAGGCGGCACCAGATTGGCTACGTTGCGAACGGTAAAAATATCCCCCGGTGAACAGTTAGTCAGGATAGCCGGGTCAACCCGTGAATCAGAACAGCCGATTATCATCGTCTTGGGGCTTTGCCCCTGCTTGAGCGGCTCGAATTGTGGGGTCTCCGGGCCGAAATAATCTTTCTGAAAGGTGCGGAAACCGGCTATGAAGCGTTCAAGATCTTTCATGGTAAGATTTCTCCAGTTTTGTCATGTTCATGCAGATAGTTTTGCCAGAGCCTCATCGGCAGTCAGGTCGTAGCGTTCACGCTCACGCTTGGCGGCCTGCTCAAGTGCCAAGTCAATTGCCGGGTATTTAAGTGCCAGAATACGGGCAGCCAGCATAGCGGCATTGCGCGACCCATCAATGGCAACGGTTGCAACCGGCACTCCGGGAGGCATCTGCACTGTGGAGAGCAGGCTGTCGAGACCGGTCAGGGGGCCGTTGCCAAGCGGCAGACCGATGACCGGTAAGCGGGTATGTCCGGCAACCACACCAGCCAGGTGGGCGGCGACGCCAGCGCAGCCGATCAGCACCTGCACCCCTTCGCGGTGGGCGCGGTCCAGATAGGCAAAGACCTTGTCCGGGGTGCGATGGGCTGATGCGACGACAATTTCGCTTTTAATGCCCAGTTCCGTCAGGGTATCGCGAACCTTGACAACGGTCGGCAGGTCATTGGGGCTGCCGGTCAGAATGCCGACCAGGGTGTGATCCGGGGTGGCTGATACTGCTGTAGGATTATTTTCCATCATAGTGTCCCCTTTTATTGAGATTTTAGATAGTCTGGGAGCGCAACAGCATAACCCGGACCCGTTTCTGTATTTAATATTCAGAAGGAAAAGTTGGAACCGCAGTAAAGCGGAATAGCGCTTTTATGGAGCGTCAGTGAGTTTAGGCTAAAATCAGGCGAGGTTGTCCGGAGGGACGTTTACACCAAGATAAACATTCTGGATAGCCTGGAATGGTTCGTGAGTCAGTAGTCTGGAAACAACAGGATTGTAGGCCGGAATTGCGTTGTTGGGAGCAAAAAAGGTGGAGTAGTCAATAAACGAGTGTTTGGGTGGTTTAAAATCCCCCAGGCGTGTTTCCACATCGCCGCCGTTGTCTGTGGCAAAAGAAGCTGTGCAGATGGCATGTTCCTGAAGCGAGATTATCTCATGTTTTGGCAGGAGGAGGCTATGCACGACAACGTGTACTGTCAACACGAGCAGCAGCAAAGCTGAAAATCTGGTTGTGGCTCGAAAAAATTTCAAGGATACACCTGAAACAAATGGCGGTTAAGTATTATAAAGTGTCCATGCGCCGAAAAATAGCATATATGCCGATCCAATGCAAGTAGTCAGGAACTCTGACTGATGCTGTCCAGCAGATTTCCCCCCGGGCCGTACAGTTCCATCTTCACCGGCATCCTTCCCGCGACATGGGTTGAGCAGGAAAGGCAGGGATCATAGCAGCGGATA
The DNA here is from genome assembly GCA_964418315.1 of uncultured Geobacter sp. Classification (GTDB taxonomy): domain Bacteria; phylum Desulfobacterota; class Desulfuromonadia; order Geobacterales; family Pseudopelobacteraceae; genus JACRCG01. Next base: position 7,715 of record CAYQMO010000111.1, read on the forward strand.
CCATGCTCCACACGGTTCAGGAGCCCCTCATCCAGCCGTCCGCCGCTCAGATACTGTTTGGCGATCTGTAGCACGGTGCGGTTCATAGCCCGGTTGTTCTGGCCGGTGGCGATGATCAGGTTGACATAGTTCAGGAGGCCATTTTCATCGACATGATACTCGTGGAACAGCACCCCACGCGGAGCCTCCACTACCCCGATCCCCACCCGGTTGTTAGTACGGGCATGGCTGCGCACGTGGGTATCCAGTATTTCCGGCTCATCCAGCAAGGCAGACATGGTCTCCAGGCAGAACAGCAGCTCGATCAGCCGTGCCTGGTGGTAGTAAAAACTCCCCTGAACTGCCCCACCCCCCTCGCCGAACTGACGGAAGCGACGCAGCTCTTCATTAGCCAGCGGGGTAGCCGCCTGGCTGGCAACATTCAAGCGAGCCAGGGGGCCAACCCGGTACATACCGGCATCGGTTTCGTGACCACGGAGTTTGTAATATGGGAACTTGAGATAGGTCCAACTCTCCTCAGCCTCACCGATGATGTCTCGATAACGGGACGGATCAAAACATTCCTCCAACACAGAACCGGACTCATCGACCATTCGCAGGGTGCCGTCATAATGTTCCAGATCGCCATTAACCCCCACCAACCCCATGAAGAGACTGGGGAAGTTCCCATAGCAGCGAGTCTCCTCCGCCATGCGTTCCAAGGCCTCGTTCCCCAGCTTGAGAGCTTTCCGGGCGGTAGTCATCGCCGTCGGGAGTCCGGCAGCAATCCAGTCCCGTTTTTCCGGGGAAAGTGGTTCCCGCACTCCGCCGGAGACAGCCCAGGCCGGATGTACCGAACGATCCCCGAGCAGGCGGATCACCTCCTGGCCGAACTGTCTGAGCCGGATCCCCTCCTTCGCAAGCTCGGGCATCGCCTCCAGAAACCCGATCAGGTTGCGCTTTTTCGGGTCACTCTCCATCCCCAGCAGCAGGTCGGGGCCGGACAGCAGGAAGAAGCTCAAGGCATGGCTCTGCACCAGTTGGGCACAATGCATCAGCCGTCGTAGTTTCTCTGCTGCCGGAGGAATCTTCACCCCTTTGAGGGCATCCCCGGCCTTGGCTGAGGCCAGGGCATGGCTGACCGGACAGATACCGCAGATCCGCTCGGTGATGGCTGGCATCTCCCGATAGCTGCGCCCCAGACAAAATTTCTCGAATCCCCTGAACTCGGTCACATGAAAGCGGGCATCGGCCACTTGTCCGGCGTCATCCAGATGAATGGTGATTTTTGCGTGCCCTTCGATGCGGGTTACCGGTGAAATCGTGATTGTTTGTGCCATACATTCTCCCTGCTCCCGGAAATCGGAACATGAATCGTTTATTATCCCGCTACCCGAAGGTTTTCTGCTCCGGGCTCAATTGTACCGTGTCACCCTTTATCAATGCCGAAAGCGCCGTCCAGATCCGCTCCGGGTCAGGTGGACAGCCGGGGATATAGGCATCTACCGTAACCACCTGATGCAGCGGTAGCACCCGTGGCAGCAGTGCCGGTAAGACCTGCACCGCATCTGCCCCATGGGGAGCGCTGCCGGGGCCGGCATGGTAGACGGCGGTCAGCAGATCATCGACAGAAAAAAAGTTTCTCAGGCTGGTGACGTTTCCGGTGACCGCACAATCGCCGAAACTTACCAGAATGCGACTTCGCTCCCGGATTTGTACCAGCAGTTCCAGGTTATCCGCATTGGCAACCGCCCCTTCGATCAGAGCCACGTCCACACCTTCAGGAAATTCCTTGGCATCCACCAGCGGGCCGTAGACCAGCTCGATAGAGTCAGCTATTTCTATCAGGCGCTCCCCCATGTCCAGGAAGCTCATGTGGCAGCCGGAACAGCCACCCAACCAGGCCGTGGCCAGACGCAGCTTTGGTGATGGATCGTTCATAGCCCCCTCCCTTTCGCTACCAGACGGCGGCGTTCAAGTATCCGCTGCAGGAATTCGCGTTCCTTGATCATCTCGCCAACGGTAGCCCCCTTTTTGAACAGAGAGCCGGTCGGGCAGATTTGAACGCACTTGCCGCAGTCAGTGCAACTTGTACTCTCCCCCCAGGGACGGTCCAGGTCAGCCACAATGCGGCTGGTGACTCCCCTGCCTCGCACATCCAATGTGTGGGCGCCTTCCACGGCATCGCAGATCCTCACACAGCGCAGACAGAGTATGCAGCGGTTATGATCCAGAGCAAAGCGCTCACGGCTTGCGTCCATGGGCAGCAGTTGGTGAAGGTAATCAAAACGGACATGATCCACCCCCAGCCGTGCCGCCAGACTCTGCAGTTCACAGTTGCCGTTCTGAACACAGACCGAACATGTATGGGTCCGCTCCGCCAACAGCAGCTCCACAATGATCCGCCGATACTCGACAATGGTGTCACTGCCGGTTGTGACCACCATGCCATCCTGTACCTGGGTCAGGCATGCCGGCACCGGACGCGCTGTTCCCTGCAGCTCGACCAGACAGAGGCGACAGCCACCCAACGGTTCCAGTCCATCGATGTTGCACAGGGTCGGGATATCTACGCCGTTTTCCCGAGCCACCTCAAGGAGCGTCTGCCCCTGCCGGGCCGTAATCATCTCATCGTTCATCGTCAGAGTAATGGCAGCCATCAGAACGCCTCCCCGTTAACACGCCCCGCCGCGATGCGGCGCAGCAGTTCATCAGCCATCTGGTGTATCGGCAGTTCGTTCATGGCGCATACCCCGGCCGGACAGCACCGCTCTGTGACATGAGCCTCATACTCATCCCTGAACCAGCGCAGGGTAGAAAGAACCGGGTTGGGAGCCGCCGCACCCAGCCCACAGAGAGAGGTGTTCTTAACCATTAGGCATAATTTTTCCAGGTTTTCCAGGTCAATGGGACGTGCGCTGCCGTTGCAGATCCTGGTTAATATCCGGTAAATTTCGATGGTTCCAGTCCGGCAGGGGACGCATTTACCGCAGCTTTCATCCAGGCAGAACTCCATGAAGAAGCGAGCCACATCCACCATACAGCTTTTATCCCCCATGATAATCAGGCCGCCGGAACCCATGATGGAGCCGAGTGCCTGCAGGTTCTCATAATCCACCGGTGTATCAAGCTTGTCGGCCGGGAGACAGCCGCCGCTGGGACCGCCGGTCTGAGCCGCCTTGAACGGTGCTCCGCCCGGCAGACCGCCGCCGACAGCAAAGACAATATCCCGCAGGGGGATGCCCATAGGCACTTCAATCAACCCGGTGTTCACTACCTCGCCGCACAGGGCAAAAACCTTGGTGCCCCGACTTTTCCCGTTGCCGGTAGCGGCAAAGGCGGCAGGTCCCATAGTAAAGATGGCCGCTATGTTACCGAAAGTTTCCACATTATTTATCAGTGTGGGGCCTTCCCAGAGCCCGGCTTGCGCCGGAAAGGGGGGGCGGATGCGCGGTTGACCGCGCTGCCCCATGATGGAAGCGAGAAGGGCGGTTTCTTCGCCGCAGACAAAAGCACCGGCTCCGATGCGGATATCAACCCTGAAGCTGAAACTTGAATCCAGAACCCGGCTTCCCATAACACCAAGCCGCTCGGCATCACGGATAGCCTTCCGGAGTCGTTCTGCCGCCAGCGGATACTCACCCCGCACATAGATATATCCCTGCTCTGCCCCCACGGCATAGCCGGCAATCGCCATCCCCTCCAAAATCCGATGGGGATCTGACTCCATCAGGGAGCGATCCATGTAGGCCCCCGGATCCCCTTCGTCGCCATTGGCCACGACAAATTTTCGCACTCCGCTCTCTTTGCGCACCAACTGCCACTTGAGGCCGGTCGGGTAGCCACCCCCTCCGCGCCCCCGCAACCCGCTGGTCACCATGCCGTCGCAGACCCCCTGCGGGCTCGATTCATGAAGCACCTGGGCCAGGGCGCCATAACCGCCATAACTGATGTACTGCTGGATATCCTCTGGATCGATGCGCCCGCTATTTGCCAGAACCACTCTTGTCTGGCAACTGAAAAACGGGAAGTTGTCCGGCAATCGCCCCTGCTCCGGCAAGTCCGCTTTTCCGAGACAGGCATCAAGTATCAAGACCGCCTGCAGAGGAGTTATCCGCTCATAGATCAGGTCCGTTTCTCCCGAACGCTGCACTGTCAACAGTGGCCCTCGGCTGCAGGGTCCCAAACAACCGGTTCCTACCACATCCACGTTCACCGGAGTTTCCGAAACAGCCACCTTATCACGCAGCGCCGCCACCACCGCTTCCGCTCCGGCTGCCACACACGGGGTGCCGCAGCAGACCAGCAGGCGCAACGCCATGCTCTGACGCCGCTGTTCCAGGTTTTCAGCAAGCTCGACAAGCTCAGTTCTATTCATCCTCCACCTCCAGCAACTGTTGCAGCTTTTCTACTGCTCCGGACGCTGTCTCGGGACCATAAACACGACCATCAATAGTCAGCATGGGTGCCAGACTGCAGTTGCCCAAACACCGGGCCGTCCCCAGAGAGAGCCAGCCGTCAACGGTAGTCTGGCCTGCCTGAACCTGGCAACTCGACTCCAGAGCTTTCACAATCTCCCCGGCCCCCTTGACATAGCAGGCGGTGCCGGTACAGACGATACAGTTATGCTCGCCTCTCGGTCGCAACGTAAAGAAATGGTAGAACGTGGCCACACCAAAGACCTGGCTCTCGGGCAGCTTCAGTTTAGCCGATACATGGGCCAACAACTCCCGGCTAAGATAACCATAGGCCTCCTGAGCCGTATGCAGCACCTCGATCAATGCATCCGGCTGATACTGAAGCCGCTTCATGGCTCGATCCACCAACTTCAGCCGGGGATCATCAAGCAGTGAAACATTTTCATTAGGTTCAGGCATGGTACCTCCAGACCTGTGTAATGTTGCCGGGACTGTGTTGAGCCGGCGGTTATGGTGAACGTCACAGTATTCGCGTAGCCGGTGAACCGATCAGGCGGCTTCCAATTGTGACCATGAGAATAGGGAGGA
>CAYQMO010000112.1:0-12673 GCA_964418315.1 uncultured Geobacter sp.
ATGTTGTCGAGAAGGTGTCGTCCTGCCTCGATACAAAAGAGATCGCCAGCCTCGTTATCGAAGAGGCCAGAAAAGTGATCAGGCTGACCAGTGTATCTGTGCTGCTGCTGGACAAGCAGACTGAGACTCTGAAGCTGATTGGCGAGTATGGTCATGGAGATGAAGCCTCTTTCACTGTTAGTCGAGGAGTGGGGATAGCCGGCAGTGTATGGGCATCAGGTCGAGCCGAGATTGTGAACGACGTACACTCAGACCCCAGATTTGTAGAGGGAGCGGTCTCGATAAGTTCGCTCATGTGCGCCCCGCTAAAGGCAAAAGATACGGTCGTCGGCATCATTAAGCTGGGTAATGACCAACCGGTGACTTACACAGCCGAAGATTTAAAACTCTTTTCCACCCTTGCTTCTCTTGCCGCTGTTGCCATAGAAAATGCGAGTCTCTACGAACAGTTGAAGGAAGCCTTTTACATGACGATCTACACGCTTGCCGAAACGATTGAGAAGCGTGATCCATATACGGCCAACCATACAAAAAGGGTCATGGAGTACAGCCTTGCCATCGGAAAGACTCTTGAGTTATCGGAGGAGGATATGCTGCGTCTTCAGCTTGGTGCCGTGCTTCACGATATCGGCAAGATCGGCATAAGGGATAACGTTCTTCTGAAAGAGTCAGCCCTTACTGATGAAGAGTATGAACAGATTAAAATGCACCCGGTCTACGGTGAGGAGATCATCAGCCGGATATCTCAGCTTAAATCAGCTATTCCGGGGATTAAGCAACACCACGAAAAATTTGATGGCAGGGGGCACCCCGATGGACTTAAAGGGGATGAAATCGATATTACCGCGCGTATCATTGCGGTGGCAGATACTTTTGACGCAATGACAACTACCAGACCGTACCGTCAGGGGTTGAGTCTCGATGTTGCTTTTGAGGAGTTGAAAAAATTCTCTGGGTCTCAGTTTGATCCGGTGATTGTGGATGCGTTTCTTGCCTCGGATGTGATGGAAGCCTATTTTACATCGAACTCAAGAGGGAAAATAAGACTTTGATTTCATATTTCTGATTAACAGGATAAAAGGAGAAAAATATGCCGAAGATACTGATTGTAGATGATGAACCGTTTATTCGCCTTCTTCTTGAACAGGTGCTTGAAGAGTTGGAGGATGAAGGGGTGGAACTGATCACAGCCGATAACGGGGAAACCGCCCTGGATATTATCAGGCGAGAGACTCCGGAGCTTGTTTTTCTAGATGTGATGATGCCGAAAATGAATGGCTTTGATGTCTGTAACGCGGTAAAAAATGAGCTTGCCATTAATAACGTCTACATTGTGCTGCTGACAGCGAAAGGCCAGGAATTTGATAAGTTGAAAGGTGTCGAGGTTGGCGCCGATGTCTACATGACAAAACCTTTCAACCCTGATGAAGTGCTGCAGAAGGCGCGAAGTGTCCTTGGGTTATGAAAGATCAAGAGCAAATTGACAGAGGTAAGGCCCTCCAGTGGCTGGATGGAGACGAAAAAATGTTTGCGAGGATCAAGGCGATCTTCAAAAAAAACATTCCTTCCCAGGTAGATCAGTTAAGGGGATTCCTTGATGCTGGCGACAAAGCATCAACGGAGCTGATTGCGCATACGATTATGGGATCGTCGGCGATGCTGGGTGCGTCTGCTATGAGTGACAGGGCGAGAGAGATCGAGCGGAGTGCCATTGAAGGTGATATGGATTCTGCACGACTCAGCTTCACCGGTTTTTTTGATGAATATGAAAAAGTCATGGTGGAATTGACCGAGGAAGGTGGAAAATGATGAACATCCTGGTTGTTGACGACGATGAAATGGTACGCTTTGTCCTGACAGAAAAGCTTGCTGAATCCGGTTTTTCCGCCACTGCAGCCTGTGACGGACGGAGCGCTGTGGCACTTTTTCATGATACGTCATTTGATGCAGTTTTACTCGACCTTAAGATGCCTGGGATGGATGGCATCGAAACTCTCAAGGAGTTGAGAAAACATGATCCTGATATCCCTGTGATCATGGTCACGGCCTTTGGAGATATTGCTACGGCGGTTGAGGCGATCAAGCTTGGCGCATACGATTTTGTCGAGAAACCGCCCCAGGTAAGCAGGATGATGCTGACGCTCAAGCGTGCTATTGAAAAGGCGACGCTTGAACGCAAAGTAAGAGACCTTGGTAAAAGTGTTGAGGAGTCGGCCGCTCTGAAACAGGCATATCAGAAACTGAGAGAACTGGATCAGGCCAAGAATACATTTCTCTCCTCGGTCTCGCATGAATTGCGTACTCCTCTGACCTCTATTGTCGGATACGCCGATGTCAGCAGAAAAAAAATCATGAAGCTGATTCCGGATGTTTCTCCTGATAACCCTAAAAATATAAAAATACTCCGGCAGGTGGAAGCGAACCTTGAATTTCTCATCACAGAGTCCGAGAGGTTGACCGGGCTGATAGAAAGTATTCTTGATCTGACTGCGATGGAGGCGGGTACGGCTGAATGGAAATGGGAGCCGCTCTCCCTGAGCGAGGTTATTGAGAATACCGCTCTGGATTACTCCCCAAAGTTAAAGGAGAAGGGGCTCGAATTTGTAGTAGCAGTTGAAGATGACCTGCCGTTGATCAAGGGAGACCGGCATCGGATAAGCCAGGTATTGAGCCATCTGCTATCAAATGCCGTTGCCTTTACCGACCAGGGGAGGGTGACGCTCACTGCAAAAAAGGTAAGAAACAAGATTTTGCTCAGCGTCTCCGATACCGGCAGGGGTATCATCGCCTCACGTCAAGGTATCGTTTTTGAAAAGTTCAGCCAGCTTGGTGACGGTCTTACTGACAAACCCAAGGGAGTTGGCCTTGGCCTTTCTATATGCCGGCTTATTGTCGGCTATCACGGAGGGAAGATAGAAGTTGAGAGCGAACCGGACAAGGGGAGTGTCTTCACCATGCTCCTTCCTGTCGAGGAGGTAATGAAAGTATGAACATTCCGGAGATAAAAATTTTGGTAGTTGATGATGATCCTTTTGTTCGGGATATGCTTACCATGATTCTTGAAGGTAGCGGATATACCATTGTGACTGCCGAAAATGGCCTGGAAGCACTTGGCAAAGCTATTGCTGATTCGTCCATTGATTTAATCGTTTCTGACGTAAACATGCCTGAGATGGACGGGATTCAACTGATCAAGGAACTGCGTAGTCATGGTCTTGACGTGCCGATCATCATGGTGACCGGAGTCAGCAGCATCTCGGTTGCGGTTGATGCACTCAGCAGCGGAGCCATTGACTATGTGCTGAAAGACGAGGGTATTGAGGAAACAATTGTTATCACCGTCAGCAGAGCCCTTGCGAAGCACCAGCTCAAGCTGCAGAATCTTCAGCTCGTCGCAGATCTGGCCGCCAAAACTACCGAACAGGAAGATACCCTTTCATACCTGACCGCTATAATTAACAATATGCCTGACGGTTTGCTGGTCACCAATGCCCAGGCCAGGGTGACACTTGCAAATCCCGCTCTTGGCAAGATGTTCGGTGTCGATGAAACGACACTGCTTGGCAATGATTTTCAGGGTATTTTTAACGGGAGTCTGGCGCCACTGTTTGAAATCATCTGTGCTCAATCGGGTCACCCGGTTTCGGCTCAAGTTGAATTAGAGGGGGGGCGAACAGGATCGGCCGTGGCAGCGGCTATCCGTAAGAATCAGACCGCCTCCGGCAAGCAGGATGAATTTCTTGGTAACCTCGTCATTGTGCGCGATGTCACTTCCGATAAGGAAATCGAGAGGATGAAGAATGATTTCCTTTCAACTGTGTCACATGAACTGAGAACGCCATTGACATCAGTCCTGGGTTTCGCGAAAGTTATCAGGAAAAAACTGGAGGAGGTCGTGTTCCCCCAGTTGCCGACAGGTGATGTAAAAGTCGGTCGAACTGTGCAACAGGTGAACGATAATATTGGTATCATTATTTCCGAAGGGGAACGCCTGACCGTTTTGATAAATGACGTTCTTGATCTTTCAAAAATGGAAGCGGGTAAAATCGAGTGGAGACAGGAACCTGCGTCGATTTCGGAAATTCTGGAGCAGGCTATCGCTGCAACTACTTCGCTCTTTGAAAGTAAAGGGATAGCAATTATCAAAAATATTGAGACAGGCATTCCGTGCGTACCATGTGACAGGGACAGAATAGTCCAGGTGGCGATTAATCTGCTTTCCAATGCTTTGAAATTTACCGATTACGGCACTGTCACGGTAACGGCGCGGAGAGCTTCTGTCGATGACTGCCCGACTAAAAACGGTCAGGATTATATTGCTGTTTCGATCAGCGACACCGGCATCGGCATTGCGGAAAAAGACCAGACAGACGTGTTCGACAAGTTTAAACAGGTCGGCGACACCCTGACAGATCGACCGAAAGGGAGTGGCCTCGGGCTGCCGATCTGCAAGGAGATCATCGAGCATCATGGTGGGAGAATCTGGGTCGAGTCAAAAATTGGAAAAGGAAGCACATTTTGTTTCACATTACCTCAGATTTTAAAGGCTGAGGTTTCCTAACAGTAACAGTATTGTTTTTACTCTCATGAAGTCAGCGGAGCGACCGGCAATGGAGCAATCAGAAGAGCTGTTAAAAAGCGAACTCATCCTGAACGAACTCAAAAAACGGCAGCGCACAAAAGATGTCGTTGATGTTGAGGAGGAGCGAGTTAAAGTAGTTTTTTTTATCTGCGGAGAAAACCGCTACGCCTTTTACGGCACGGATATCCGGGAAATTCTTCCTGCAAGCGACATATCCTGGGTGCCAGGTCTGCCCGATTATCTTCCCGGTCTCATCAATGTTCGGGGAGATATCGAGTCGGTAATTGATCTCCGCTATTTTCTGGGAGAGGAAAAGAGCGATAATCTGCAGCATCTTATTGCCATGGCTTTCAGGGGAGATTTTCATTCCGGCGTAATGATCGACGCAATTGAAGACGTTATTGATATTCCGGTCAGCGCCATCACTCCACCGCTTGCTACCCTTAATGGCGCCGCTCGCGATCTCGTAATCGGAGCAATCGAATATGATACTAAAACCATCCCCTTGCTGGATATTGGCAAGCTGGCGACTCTCATAACTATATGAGTGATTTGGATGAATCACTTCTCTGCGAAGCATTCCACCTGCTCCTGTTCTCAGTGGGTGATATTTGTTTCGCCGTAGACACTGGGCAAGTCGCTGAAATTGCAGTCTATAATGGTGAAATGTGTGAGGATTTATTCTGGTTTCATGAAGAAATGGGCTATGCCGGCAAGGTGGTCACGTATCAGTCGCCGGTTATTGTTACAATCAAGACAGGAACCGCTTCAACATACCGGGTTATAATTGATTCGATGGAAGATATTACTGAATTCAGCCAGAGTGATATCAGCCTTTTTCCGCCGATGCTTGAGCCGTTTGTTTTGCGGAAAGGCCTCTGGGGTCTCCTGGTACGACAGGAAAGATTGGTTTTACTGCTGGATTTCCAGCGCCTGCTAAGAGAAAAATCTGCCGTCAAGTCAATTTGAAACAGGAATCTAAAAACATAACAAATACATGCATTTAAAGGAGAACGATTCATGAAATTAACCACCAAATTTATACTGATCAACGCCATTGTCGTAATTACAGCCATTGCAATTACCACCGGTTTCACCATTATAAGTATCGACAAGGAGATTCGTCGTCAGGCAAGCGTATCCCAGGAGTCCGTACTCAGAATGTTCTGGGAACTTCTAAAGAACAAAGGGAGTGATTTCCATATTGCCAATGGTAAGTTGATGGCAGGTGGATATGTTATCAATGGTAACTATGAACTTCCTGACAAGATCAAGGAGGTTTTTGGCGGGACGGCAACCATTTTCATGGGTGATACGCGAGTTTCCACCAATGTCCTCAAACCGGACGGCACCAGGGCGATAGATACCAAGTTGGTTGGACCGGCGTATGATGCCGTTATCAAGGAAGGCAAGCCGTACCGGGGAGAAACCACGATACTGGATATCCCATATTTTACTGCTTATGATCCGATCAAAAGCAGCAAAGGTGAAGTCATCGGGGTACTTTATGTCGGAGTCAAGCAGAGCGATTATTTCTCCGCGTACAGCCAACTGCAAGTTAATATAGCGATCATGACGGTCGTAATTGCGGCTATTTTCTCTCTTATTACCCTGCTGCTTGTCAGAAAAACCCTGTTTCCCATCATTGGCAAGGTTTCAGGAATAACGGATAAAATCCATTCCAGTGCAGGCGCTATTGCTTTGACCATGGATCAGCAATCAGGATTTTCCACACAGCTATCGAGTTCGGTCGTTGAAATATCGTCCACCATGGAAGAGTTTTCCTCAACAGCCAGCCAGATAGCCCAACACAGCCATAGTGTCGTGGACAGGGCAGACAAGACTCTCGAAGATACCAAAGTTGGCGCCGCCGAGGTTGAAAACCTTAACTTCAAGATTAATGACATCAGTCATAACATTCAGACAAACCTTACCGAGATTGTTGATCTGGGAAAAAAATCAAAAGAAATCAACAAGGTTATGGAGATAATAAACAACATCGCCAATCAGACCAAGCTCATCGCCTTTAACGCTGCGCTTGAGGCGGCAAGCGCCGGAGAGTCCGGAAAACGGTTTGGTGTGGTGGCTGTAGAGATAAGGCGTCTTGCTGACAGTGTTGTCGAGTCAACCACTGAAATTGAAGGGAAGATTACCGAGATTCTTGATTCTGTTAACCGTCTGGTCATGTCCTCAGAAAGAAGTTCTCAACTGATTCAAGAGGGGCAGGAGTACGCCTCCCATACTGTATCAATGCTGATAGAAAGCGTGGATGGAGTGGATGAAACTGCCAGTGCCGCTCGCCAGATCTCTCTTTCCACCCAACAGCAGCAGATTGCCAGCAGTCAGGTTGTCCTTGCGCTGAAAGATATTGAGCAGGGGGTGCGTCATTCTACCGATTCCATCCATCAGACAAACAGAGCGACTGAAGAGTTGCTGGAACTGTCTGAGCAGTTGAAAAAATTGGTCACCACCTTCAAGACCGGTAATTAGGTAACAACAGTTACTCAGGAGACGAATCAGCTTATGGCAAAAACGATTGGCACAATAAGAGTTCTACTGGTTGATGATAGTGTTATGGTGCGAGAAATGATCCGCGACATCCTGGAGTCTGAGACTGACATTGTTGTTGTCGGCGAGGCTTCTGACGGAAAAGAGGCTATTGCCAAGGTCGCGTCACTCAAACCGGACATTGTTACTATGGATATTGAAATGCCGGTAATGGGGGGATTGGAGGCTATTGAAAGAATCATTGCCGAAAACCCGCTGCCGATTCTGGTTGTCACAGCAGTGACCGGAGTACGTACTGCCTTTGCGGCAGTTTCAAAAGGCGCCCTGGACGTCATTGAAAAACCGGATATCAGTCCTGAAAATGTTAGGAATCTGATAAAGAAAATCAGGCTCCTGGCCAAAGTTGATGTTGTGGCACATCTGTCGTCATTGAAGGGAACTTCCGGGACTATGGGAACCAAAAGAGTGGTTACTCAGAAGAGCTCTGCGAAAGGTGGGATAGTTGCCATAGCAGCATCAACCGGAGGCCCACAGTCGATTCATAAAATGCTCTCTTATCTGCCGGCTAATTTTCCCGTTCCAATAATCATAACCCAACACATTGCCGAAGGTTTTACCCAAGGCATGGTAGACTGGCTGAACGGAGTTACTCCGCTTGCAGTTCATGTTGCGGTTTCCGGAACTGTTCTCGCAGCAGGAAATGTTTACGTTAATCCTGCTGAGCACTCCATGAGAGTCACGGAACAGGGGATGATTATCTTAGGAGCCCGGGATGCGCGGCAGGTGTACAATCCATCCTGCAACACTATGCTTAATTCAGTGGCGGCGGCGTATCGCGAGCGTGCTATCGGGCTGATTATGAGCGGTATGGGGGACGACGGCGTTATCGGCATGCAGGCAATCAGGTCTGCTGGAGGTGTGACACTTGCTCAGGATGCCAAAAGCTCTGTGGTGTACGGAATGAATCGGGTTGCGGTGGAACGCGGCATCATCGACAGGATTGTGCCACTTGCGGATATCGCCTCCGAACTCGTGCAGCGAGCCGGAGTCAGATAGTGAAAGCAACGGCACTTCCAGGTAACAGGGAAGAATCTTTATATCTTGCACCGTTTAAGGAACTTTTGCTCCGAACCTGTGGAAGCAGTTTCGAGAATGAGCGGGAGAAGGCGCTATCTACTGCCATTTGCCGACGGATGACAGCTCTTGGACGTGATGGTTATGGAGCTTATTATACTCAGTTACAGAGTGATCAGGATGAGTTGCTTCGACTGACTGAGCTGCTTACGGTGAATGAAACATATTTTTTACGTGAGCCTGACCATCTTAATTTGATGGTTGATATGCTGCTGCCGGAGCTGATGGTTGCCCGTAATATGATGCCGATCAGGATATTGAGCGCAGGCTGTTCTACCGGAGAGGAACCTTATTCAATCGCTCTGTTGTTGTATGAACGCTTTGGCATTGCGAGCGCAAGAATGTTCACCATCACAGGCGTGGATATTGATTCAACTGTTATAGCTTCGGCAAAACTGGGTCTGTATGGTCGAAGTTCATTCCGTGGCATGAGCCAGGCCTTGCTTGAACGCTATTTTGAACCTGTCGGCTTGGGAGAGTTCAGAGTCAGGGACTTCATCAGAAAAATGGTCGGATTTGAGGTGGTAAACCTGCTCGGCAACTCGTATCCGGAAAGGATGCAGTCGCCGGATATTATCCTGTACCGGAACGTATCCATATATTTCCCTGAGCCGGTACAGCGGGAGATATTCGCCAAGCTTGCGGAAATTCTTGTTGTGGGGGGATGCCTTCTCGTCGGCGCGGCGGAAACAATTCATCATGACATAGGTATTCTTTCCCTTGTAAGTCAGAACGCGCTCTTTTTTTACCGTAAGACACCTCCGCAAATTTTTGAAGAGCGCCGCTCATCAAGCCGTAGATTATCATTTCCGGAAACGAGCCAGGTCGGATCGACATATTGCACTACTTCTCATGCAGCAAAAATAGCAGCGACTACACAAACTGAGCAGGTTTCAGTGACGTCTCCAAAACAATCACCACAAGCCATTCAGAAGGACGTCAAAGAACAGTTTAATGCCGCCGTCCAGTTGGCTCACGCCAGGCAATATGACAAGGCACTTTCGGTTCTTGACGATATCATTGTGCAGGATACCGGTTTTGAGAAGGCTTACTGCCTCAAGGGGAGCCTGTTGCTCAGTTTGTCGCGCTTTGATGAGTCCCGCATCGTCTGTGAGACCATTTTGCAACGAGATACACTCTGCCTCATAGCCTATCTCATGCTTGGTATGCTGGCGCGGCAGGATGGGGATAACGATGAGGCCATGAGGCGTTTCAGAGAGGCTATCTATCTGGATCCGGCCTGTTGGTTGGCTCATTTTTATTCCGCCGAGATCATGTATATGCAACAGGACGTCAAGCGGGCGAAAAGCGGTTATGAAACAGCAGTCAGAATTTTGGAGAAGGGCTCAATTAAAGAGCTTGGGCAGGCTTTTTTCCCGCTGTCATTCAATGCAGACCAGTTTATTGTTATCGGCAGACACAAATTGTCGTTGCTGGCTCAAGGTACGAGATCCACACGTTAAGAATTAAAGGGATAATATATGGCATTTGACCACTCGAAATTCCTGGCGCGTTTTGTTGAAGAGGCACGAGAGCATTGCTCCCGGATAAGTGAAGGTCTGCTCAAGCTGGAAAAAGCTCCCGGAGATGCCGAGATGATTAACGGATTGTTCCGTTCAGCTCATACCATCAAGGGTTCATCACGGATGATGAAGCTTTCAGGTGTCACCGAACTTGCTCACAAGATGGAGGATGTGCTTGACGCAGTTCGAGGCGGTAAAATTACTTTGACCTCCACTGTTTCCGATGCCCTTTTCCGAGGCGTTGACGCTCTTACGGCAATGTTGGGTTGTATATCGGCAGGAGATACGACTTGTGTTGCGCCCGAAGCGCTCTGCGAAGAACTGACTCAGGCGGCAGCAGTGGTGGTTGGCGGGGATGCTCTGCCTGACTCTTCCGACAAGTCTGACAAGTCTGACAAGTCTGACAAGCCTGACAAGTCGGACAAGTCTGAGAAGTCTGAGAAGTCTGAGAAGTCTGACAAGTCTGACCCGGTTGTTAAGCCGGTTGTTGCTGCAGAGCCGCAGCCTGTCACTGCACCTGTCAAGCCCAACCAGGTTGAGTATCTTAGAATCAACGCAACCAAGCTTGATGATCTGATCCGGTTGATGGGAGAAATAGTCTCGGAACATGGCAGGTACAGAAGGCATATCGCCAGACTCCGCGAAAACGAGCGTAGTTCTGCAAAACATTTTAAGGCTGTTGCGGAGTATCTGCATAGTCGCGAAAGTGGCGTCGAGCGGTTGATTGAGACTGGTGACGCATTACAGCTCTCTCTGCGCCAGTCGGTGCGAGCCATGTATGATGACTCCCTGCTGCAGGATCATCTCCTTGCCGATCTTCAGGAGAGTTCGCTGAAGTTGCGCATGCAACCGCTATCGACGGTTTTCGACCCACTCCGCCGCACAGTTCGGGATCTCGCCCATGAACATGGCAAGGATGTCGACTTTGTTATCGAGGGTGGCGATACCGAACTGGATAGAAAAATTATCGACCGGATTGGCGATTCACTCATGCACATGATTCGCAATTCACTGGATCATGGCTTGGAAAACAGTGCCGAAAGGGTCGCAGCAGGTAAATCGCCCAGAGCTACTCTCCATATTTCAGCTTTTTACGACAGTGGCTGCGTTGCCATTTCTCTGAGTGACGACGGCAGGGGAATGTCGATCGACCGGATTCGCGAGAAGGCATATTCCAAAAAATTGTTTGATGCTGACAGGCTGGCCGCGATGACCCGTGCGGAGATCATTGACCTGATCTTTATGCCCGGTTTTAGTACGAGTCCCATTATCACCGATCTTTCCGGCCGCGGTGTCGGTATGGATGTGGTGCGAAAGAGCATCGTCGATGAACTTAAAGGGACCATCGCCATCGAAACGATGGAGGGTAAAGGAACGACTTTTTTACTGCGCCTGCCTCTAAACCTTGCCGTATTTCCGCTGTTCTTAGTTTCCGCTGGTGACAAGATCTGCGCAATGCCGGCCACTTCAATTGTCGAGATGCTCGCCGTTCACAAGGATGAAATCATTGAGATTGTGAACAAACGTGCCATCCGGCTGCGTGAACAGCTCATTCCGGTTGAATCGCTCTCCGCTCTCCTCAAGCTGCCCCAAGAGTCTGATCCAGTGGCTGAAAACACATTGATCGTCATTATCAGGGATGGAGAGGAAAAGCTTGGCCTCCTGGTTGACGAGATAATCGGTCGGGAGGAAATGGTAGTCAAGCCGCTACCGCTGCACCTTAAGAACCTCCGCCTGGTCTCCGGCGTCACCATAGGTGAGCGTGACAGCATCATCAACGTTCTCCACATACCGGAACTGCTCAAACAGTCGCACGAAATAGCGGCGCCGGGGAGGAGAGCCACAGTCGTCAAGGATGATCGTATACAAACTGTTCTGGTTGTCGATGATTCGATAAATACCAGAGAGATTGAAAAGAGTATTCTTGAGGCTTACGGCTATGCAGTAGTTACAGCGGAAGATGGTGAAGAAGCGCTGGAGAGGACGCAGGAAGTGCTGTTTGACCTCGTCATAACCGATGTGGAGATGCCGAGGCTTGATGGTTTTTCACTGACCAAGCGGTTGCGTGGTGATGAGCGATACAGGAATGTGCCGATTATCATAGTAACCTCGCTTGAAAAGGATGAAGACAAAAAACGCGGCATTACGGTAGGTGCCAACGCCTATATTGTTAAAGGTGCATTTGATCAGTCAAATCTGATAGAAACCGTTCGCACTCTGATCGGTTAAAGGGAGCAGGCATGAGTGACGTACCGGTAAAAATTCTGGTAGTTGATGATGATGAGTTTACGGCTGAAATGACCGGCATGTTTCTTGAGATGGCCGGCTATGAAACGATAATTGCCATAGGCGGTATGGATGCACTGGATAAGATCGGGACTGATCCGGAAATTCGTATGGTACTGTCGGATATGAACATGCCGTTCATGGATGGTATCCAGCTTTTTGATGAGCTTAGGGGTCAGGGATTCACGCAACCTTTCGTACTGCTAACCGGCGAAGAGTCTGCTCCGCTCAAACTGGCTCATCCGCATCTGGATGCTGTGTTGACCAAAAATGAAGACCTGCAGGATAAACTGCCGGAGTTGGTGGCAGAGTTGCTGGCCAGGTGTTGAGTTGATGAAATTTATCTCATTCCTACGCGCTGCGTGGGAATGCAGTAGTGGCGCGCTGCGCCGCGAGTTGACAGTCAATGAAGCATTATTTGTTGTAACATAATTTCCGATCCTCTACTCTGCTGAACACAGGGCGCAGCGCGCCCTAACTGCATTCCCACGCAGCGCGTGGGAACGAGAGGGAAATACGCTTTTTACCTATTTCTGGTTGATTGCCGACAGGCGCCACGGGTTGTTGCCAACCGGGCGGGTAAAGGTCCAGTATTCTTCAAACTTCACCGGCTCCGTCTTGCTGCCGGACACCACCGAGC
>CAYQMO010000113.1:0-12628 GCA_964418315.1 uncultured Geobacter sp.
GCTGCACCAGCACAAAGGCCATATCAGGGTCTTTATCCGCAGGCATTCCGGAAAAAAAGGCTTCAAAAGCTGCCAGGCCGCCGGCAGAAGCGCCGATGCCGACAATGGGGAAGTAGGCATGAGGCTTTGGCATCTGGTCAGCTTCATAAACAATCGCTTGTATGACCGGTTCGACGGCTTCACTGGTTGCGACCGGTTTCTTATTTCTGGCTGCCATTTGCTACTCCTTGTAAAACTGAATTTTGCTTACGCCTTACAATCTCCAGGCACCCGATTTTGCAATCTGCAGAAGATCTTCGCCCACCCACGCCGGGGATCGCGGTAACCGACTCCTGAATGTCTTTGATAAAAAGCTCCTGGCGACGCAAGACCTTATCCACTGCAAGGCCGATTGTCTGACTGCCGTTGGTCAGTCCTACCACAATGCGCATCGATTTGGATATATTTCCTGTCAGGTATAAGACGTAAGTAGACCTCAGATTAAACTGCTTTTCCCGATTGCCTCTACTGTCAGCACAACTGTTTGTTCCAGTTCGGGCACAAGCGCCTGAACCGTTTTCATATCGCCATCCTTGGCAGCCGTTTCGACCCGCAAACATACATTGGCCAATGCCAGTGCGCTGATATTGGACGCCGCTCCCTTCAAAGTGTGTGCCTGCATAACAAGGGGTGCCATATCGTTACTGACGGACAGTGTGACAAGCAATTTTTTCAGGATGAGCGGTAACTGTGTGGATGAGATATCGAGCAGTTCCTTCGCAAAATCGCAATCCCCCCCAATCCGCAACAACAAATCCGGCACATCAAGCAGAGAGAGTGATGCCACTGTGGGAATTTCGTCATCCATCGGCTCTTCACCAGGCTCAACTCTGGCAAGCCATCTATCCAGCATCCCAGCCAGTTTACCCTTGTTGATCGGTTTTGCGAGAAAATCGTTCATCCCCACTGCAAGGCATTTTTCGTGGTCGACTGTCATAGCGTTGGCAGTCATGGCGATAATCGGCACTTCGTGGTTTTTCACTTTTGAATCCTGGCTGCGGATCATGACGGTAGCCTCAAAGCCGTCCATCTCCGGCATCTGGCAGTCCATCAGTACCAGATCGTAGGCGGTCGTCTCCAGCGCCTGCACCGCCTCTTCGCCGTTTACCACTACATCGCAGTTAAAGCCCAATTGATTCAAGATACCCTGCGCGACTTTCTGATTGATGATGTTGTCTTCCGCCAGCAGGATACGTGCAGTGCGTCTTACCTCCGGGCTGACGACAGCGACTTGCTGTTTGGAGAGCAGATAGAGTGTAATTTCGTCATCAGTCGGCTCTTCGTTGGGCTGAACCCCGGCTAGCCATCTATCCAGCATCGCTGCCAGCTCATCCTTTTTGACCGGTTTCGAGAGATAATCGTTCATCCCCGCCGCAAGGCATTTTTCACGGTCCCCTTTCATGGCGTTGGCGGTCATGGCGATGATCGGCACATCGTGTCTGCACACATCTGTATCCTGGCTGCGGATCTTGACTGTTGCCGCAAAGCCGTCCATCTCCGGCATCTGGCAGTCCATCAGCACCAGATCGTAGTCGATCATCTCCAGAGCTTGCATCGCTTCCTCGCCATTTGCCACGACATCGCACTTAAAGCCCAATTGATTTAAGATACCCTGTGCGACTTTCTGATTGACGATGTTGTCTTCCGCCAGCAGGATGCGGGCAGTGCGGTTGGCTGATGAAGTAACAACAGCGGTTTGCTGATTGGACAGATGTAAAATTTGTTCCACTTCACTCCCGGTGCATCTCTCAAAGCGGGTCGTAAACCAGAAGGTGGAACCTCTCCCCTCTTCGCTGGTTACACCGATCTCACCTCCCATCAATTCTGCCAGTTGTTTGCAGATGGCCAGTCCCAAACCTGTGCCGCCATACTTGCGGGTGGTTGAACCGTTTGCCTGGGTAAACGGCTCAAAGATGGCTGCCAGCCGGGATTTAGGTATGCCGATGCCGGTGTCGTTTATTTCGAATCGCACAGTGGGGGAATTATCCTGCTCCTCTGCCAGCGACACGTTGACGGTGACCGACCCCTGACTGGTGAACTTGAGAGCATTGCCAATCAGATTGGTGACGATCTGCCGTAACCTGCCGGGATCTCCTTTGAGGTACTGCGGTACGCCAGGCTCTATCAGGCAGCTCAGTTTTAACCCTGCTTCATCGGCACGCTGAGCAAACATGAGAGAGGTTTCCTCCAGCGTCTGCCAAAGGTCGAAGTCGAGCAGTTCCAGAGTCATCTTTCCAGATTCGATCTTCGAAAAGTCGAGGATGTCGTTTATCAGCATCAGCAGGTGCTCACCGCTACGGCTGACGGTTTCAGCATAAAAGCGCTGTTTTTCATCAAGTTCGGTGTCGAGCAACAATCCGGTCATACCGATGACGCCGTTCATGGGGGTGCGGATTTCATGGCTCATGGTGGCGAGAAAATCCCCTTTGGCACGGGTGGCGGCTTCAGCCTGTTCTTTGGCGTTGACAAGCTGCGCCATGATGATTTTCTTTTCGGTGATGTTCTCCTTGACGGCAATAAAGTGAGTTATAACCCCAGCGGAATCGCGCAGCGGGGATATTGTGGCATGCTCCCAGAACAGGCTGCCATCCTTACTCTTGTTGTTAAACTCCCCTTTCCAGATATTTCCTGATGTTATGGTCTCCCAGAGATCTTTATAGGTACTTTTAGGCGTATTGCCGGATTTGAGCATACGTGGATTTCGGCCAATAGCCTCCTCAGCGCTATAACCGGTAAGCTTGGAAAACTTCGGATTGATAAATTCAATTAATCCGTCAACATCGGTTATCACAATACTGACCGGACTCTGTTCAACCGCGCGTGACAGCTTGAAAAGCTCAAATTCTCTTCGCCTGCGCTTACTGATATCACGGGTTACACCAAGCAACTGAACGAAGGCACCGTCGTTGTCGTACATTCCGTTTATGTTTATTTCGGTCCAGACGGTAGAACCGTCCTTGCAGAGCAATTCAAGTTCCATCCGAACATTTTCGACCGGAAGACCGAGTTTGACGTTGGCACTGATTTCGCCAATTTTTTCGTATGCGGTGGCAAGAGAATTTGGAGCTATTACCTCTTCAAAAGATTGTTTTATCGCCTCTTCTGCAGAGTAACCCCTGATTTTGGAAATTGATTGGCTGACAAAAGTCAATCTGCCGTCAAGATCCATTGTCCAAATATTGTCGCTGGTATTTTCGGTAATCAGTCTGAATTTGGCCTCTCTGTCCCGTAACGCCTCCTCCAGTTTCTTCTGTTCATTGATGTCTGTCAGAACGTTCAGAGTCGCCGGGTGCCCTTCCCACACAATTCTTGCGGCATTGTTGATAACCCAGATAGTTCCGCCATCCTTCGCCAGCATCCTGAACTCATAACGACCGGGAGGTTTATCTCCCTTCAATCGCGCCGAATGCCTTTCGATCACAATGGAGCGGTCGTCAGGATGAACAAACGCAAGAAATGGCGATGAGGTAAGTTCCAGTTCCGAATAACCTGACAAGCTTATCGCGGCGGGATTGACCATGCAGGCCTTCCCATCCTGGATAACGGAAATGATCTCGTTGGCGCACTCCACCAGTGCACGATACTTTGCCTCGCTCGCCAGCAGTGAGTGCTTAAGCTGTCTCTCCGCAGCCAATCGACGGGAAAACAGCAGAAGTGCCTCATCAAGCTTGTGAGGATCAACCGGCTTGGTCAGATATCTGTCAATGCCGATGTTGACGGATTTCATCAGGTAATCGCTCTGCTCAAAAGCGGTGAGCACAATGATGGGGACAGATGAATCCGTTTCACGGATTTTTTCGGACATGGCCAGGCCGTCCATAACCGGCATCAAAATGTCGGTTAGGACAAGATCCGGTTGGTGCCGGTTAAAAGCCTCAACCCCTTCTGCGCCGTTCGTTGCCGTTATCAGCTTCCCGACTAAACGAGTCAGGATATTGCTGAACGCTTCGCGGGAATCCTCATCATCTTCGACATACAGCAGGGTGAGCGACTTCAGGTTTTCGTTATCCAAGGCAACAGCATCCATGAGATCCCCTATTTTTTCATTTTGGAATAATCAAAATTTTCAATAACTTTCATCTGTACCTCATAGCATTCCGGGCAAATTCCATGACTGAATTGCGCTTCAGAATGCTGACTGATATAAGACTCAAGCCGATGCCAGTCATTATGCTCATCCTTTATTTTTTTGCAGTAGGAACAGATCGGAACTATACCCTCAAGCTGCTTTATCAGTGACAGCGCCTCGTTCAGATCAATAATCTGCTGCGCCATCGCCAGTTCAAGACGGCAGGTGCGACCTCCCACCGACACCCTGGCCCGCAGTTCACTGCTGTCGAACGGTTTGTTTATGAAATCGTCTGCACCGGCTTCCAGTGCGCTCGCAGTAGCATTTTGATGTTTTTTGCTTGTGATAATAATTGCGTAATAAGGCTGCGCCGGTACTCTTTGCTTCAGTTTCTGCACGATTTCAGGCCCTTCCATACCGGGCATGCTCCAGTCAAGGAGGAGCAGATGCGGATGATCCGGTTCGCTCAGGATTCTCCACGCTTCGTTACCGTCAACAGCAGCAGTTACGTTATAACCCCACTCGGTCAGCAGCGTCTGCAACAGCATACGCGACAGGTCATCATCTTCAGCGATTAATACATTCATAATGTTAATTCTCCTTTGGGTTAGTAATATACAGTTAATGGTAACTTTCCGGCATATCTACTCGATTATCAGATTTTAGCCTCCCCTCCCTCGACGGGAGGGGGGATTTATAGTCCAAACTCCATGCCGCTCCTACGTAATGCCTTAAAGTGTCGCCAGCATATTCCGCAGTGCCTCAACTCCCTGCGCTATCTGCTGTTCAAGTTCCGGCAGCAGTTGGCTGACGGACTCAAGTTCACCTGCTTCTGCCAGCGACTCTATTTTAAAAGCTGTTGCCGATAGCGATGATAATGCTATGGTGGCGGCTGATCCCTTCAGTTTATGTGCTGATTTGATAAGAGCCGCCGTGTCTCTGGTTGCCAGAGCATTATTGATTGATTCCAGGCAGATTGGAATGCTGTCAATAAAAATGTTTGCGATGTTGCCGACCAATACCTTGTTTCCCAAAGCTCTCAGCAGTAGCTCATCCATATTTAAAAGAACATTGCCAGCCTCACAGACAATTGTCTCTTGCTTCTCCTGATTAACCGGTGCGAAGCCGATCCATTTATCCAGCATTTCCAGCAGGTCGGCGATGACTACAGGTTTAGAGAGATAATCATCCATGCCGACCGCCAGGCAATGATCCCGATCCTCCTTGAAGGCTCTTGCTGTCAAAGCTATTACCGGAACTGAGTGATTAATCACTGCCGAATTCTGATCACGGATAACAGCGGTCGCCTCATAACCGTCGACTTCCGGCATCATGCAGTCCATCAGGACAAGCGCATAGTCGTTCTGTTCCAGCAATTTCAGGGCTTCAAGACCGTTACAGGCAACATCTACCTGATAGCCGGTCGCGGTAAGGTTAGTGCGCAGCACCAATTGATTGATCTCATCATCTTCGACTAAAAGCAGCCTGATGCTCTGTTCGGTCTGAACAACCGGAGGAGACGATTTTACATGAAGAGTTGCGGTAGTTTCAGACGCACCTGCCAGCTTTTTTAACTCCAGAGTAAACCAGAAGGTTGAGCCTTCTCCTTTAACACTCTCGACACCTATTTCCCCACCCATCAGTTCGACAAGCTGCTGAGTTATGGTCAGCCCAAGTCCGGTACCGCCAAACTTCCGGGAAGTGGAACCGTCAGCCTGAAGAAACGGAGAAAATATCTCGCCAAGTTTGTCCGCCTCAATGCCGATGCCGCTATCGCACACCTGAAATCTGAGGACTACGGACTGTTCATTTTCAGTTTCTTTGTGGATATAAAGTGCAACCGGCGATTTTTCGCCGAATTTGATGGCGTTGCCGATCAGGTTGGTAAGTATCTGGCGCAGACGGAGCGAATCACCCTGCAGTAAGTCCGGAATATCGGCATCGATTTCTGCAGAAAGCAGTGTTCCTTTTTCCCTGGCATGAAGGGAGAGCATTCCGATAGTGTCGTCTATCAGCGAATTGAGAGCAAAGCTGTGCTCGTCAAGTTCCACCTTGTGCGCTTCAATTTTTGACAGCTCCAGAATATTACTGATCAGTTTCACCAGGTTATGGCCGGATTTCCTGGCAAGCTCGGCATAGTTGCGCTGCTGCTCCGTCAGCCCCGCCCCGAGCAGCAGTTCAACAAGTCCTATTAAACCGTTCATCGGCGTGCGAATCTCGTGGCTCATGTTGGCCAGAAACTGACTCTTGGCCAGATTGGCGGCTTCTGCCGCTTTTAGCGCATGTTCAAGCTCAATCTGGGCTTTTTTCCGCTCGCTGATGTTCTTATGCGAAACCACGGCATAACGCTCGTCACCAACATAAACAGAATCCACTGTACAGGTGAACCAGAAAAGCTCATTCGGGCTATAGCACGGATATTCCACAACAAAACCGGCGGTTCGGACATCAAGAACCGCTTTCAGCTTACTGCTGAACTCTTCAATTTCTGGGTCTTTGACTTTAATGGCATCCAATACGTCCAGATAGTTGACCCCGGCGCCAAAGGAGCCGTGAGTCGCATTGTTTTCGGCGGCGAAATCATTCCATGAACGGTTTACGGTTATTATCTCGCCGTGACTGTCCACAACACATATATTCGCACTCAGTCCGTCAATTACCGATCGGGTAAATTTCTGAGCAAGCTTCAGATCCTTTGTCCGCTCAAGCACCGTCTTCTCCAGCGATTCGTTCATCTGGAGCAGTTGTAATTCCGCTTTTTTGATCCGGCTTACATCGGCGAACAGAATTACCACGCCGTCGCCACTTCCGTTTTCGCTCTTGAAAGGGAGAATACGGATAAGGATGTGGCGATTACCGGAGGAGATTGAACATTCGGTTTCGATTGCCGTCCCGGTTGCCTGAACCTGACGGATCTCTTCCATGAGGCTTTTTTGCTCTGCCAGGCGATAGGAAATGTGATCGATGGGGCGTCCGATGTCGTGCGGCACCAGGCTGAAATAGTCGGAAATAGCGGCGTTGAACTTGCGGATGCGGAGGCTGCTGTCAACAAAGACCACGCCGATATCGATGCTGGCGAGAAGGTTGTCCAGATCGAGATAGAGAGCGTGCAGCTCGGTGTTCTTCCGTTCAAACTCGGAGTTCACCGAATACAGCTCCTCGTTTACCGAGTGCAACTCTTCGTTAGTGCTTTGCAGCTCTTCGTTTGAAGCGAGCAGCTCCTCGTTGGTGGCCTGCAGCTCTTCGTTGCTGCTCTGCAGCTCCTCGACGGTGGCCTGAAGGTTTTCCCTGGTCAGATGAAGATCTATCTCCAGGTCATTTATATGCTGACGGTAGAGGGACTGATCCTCAAAGCTGTGCATTGCCTCATCATCATCCGGAGGTAAATCCGGTATATCTTCCGATTTGAAACTGATAAAATAATGCATTAAACTGGAGTTATTATCATTGATTACATCAACAGTTGCAGTAACCCTGAGTTTCGAGCCGTCCTCCTGGCTGATCTGTACACCGCTCAGCTTTGCAGTGGTGCGATCCCGAATTGCACGCTGCAGGGTGGTGTTTACCGCAACATGCAGCTCATTTTTCAGCATGGTAAGGATGTGGCTGTCAGGACGTCCGACCCGGAGACTCAGATACTGATCTAACTGGCCGAAGATATGTAGTAGCTGTTGATTCTCATCAACAAGGA
The DNA here is from genome assembly GCA_964418315.1 of uncultured Geobacter sp. GTDB lineage: Bacteria > Desulfobacterota > Desulfuromonadia > Geobacterales > Pseudopelobacteraceae > JACRCG01. Next base: position 7,800 of record CAYQMO010000113.1, read on the forward strand.
TGCCTTGCGGCATATAGCGGCTCATCAGTTGGTCGTAATCATTAAGGAGGTGGCGATCAATGCTAACCGTGCGCGTCTGGGAGGAGGCCGGTTTCACGGCAGTATAAAACTGATTTTGCATGGAAGCCGTCTTCAAAGCAAAAGAGGGGCGCAACTCGCGCTTTTTCCTGAACAATTTGTGATGGGAGTCGATAGTTTCAAACTCTCCGGCAAAAGAGCCGGGCCCTTCGCTGCTCCCCATGAACAGAATGCCTGAGACTCTCAGCGCATAATGGAACATGGAGATTACCCGCTCTTGCGCAGGTGGCTGCAGATAGATGAGCATATTGCGGCAGCAGACAAGGTCGGTCTTGGTGAATGGCGGGTCAACAATGACGTTGTGCGGGGCGATAACCACCATCTGCCGGATATTTGTCAATATTCGCCAGGTGTTGTCACTTTCCTGCTTAAAGTAGCGTTCCAGTCGCTCAGGGGAGACATTGGCCAGACGGTCGCGACTGTAGATGCCGACATTGGCGGTCTCCAGCGATTTTTTGTGAATGTCGGTGGCGAAAATTGTTATTTTACCTTTATAATCCAAGGCTTCTGCCGCTTCGGCGAATACAATGGCCAGAGAATAGGCCTCTTCACCAGTGGCGCAGCATGCCGACCAGATTCGAAGCTGCTCGCTATTGGCAGAGGCGGTGATTAATTCCGGCACCACAACGCGTGCCAGATAATCAAATGTCTCCGGATCCCGAAAGAACTCGGTGACGCCGATAAGCAGATCGTAGTAGAGCACGTCAAGCTCCTGGAGATCGTCAACCAGCAGGGTGACATAATCAGCAGTTGAAGCCGCGCTCTTGAACTCCATACGCCGCTCAATGCGCCGCTTCACCGTGGTAATTTTATACGTGGAGAAATCAATGCTGTAGTTGCGCCGGAGCAGGGCAAAAATTTCAGCGTATTCCCCCTCCTCAGGAAAAACCTCTACGGCGTGTGCGGCCCGTGAGCGTACCGCTTCCGGGTCTTTGGCGTAATCAACTAGCAGCCTGGGGATCCGGTCAGGCGGCAATTGGTAGTCATGACATCTGCTGGCGATGGCGTTGCGCGGCATGCCGTCAAACTGGGCAGTTTCGGGGGATTGGACGATTACCAGGCCGCCGGCATCTTTGATGGCGCGGATCCCGCGTGAACCGTCCGAACCGGTGCCTGAAAGAACTATGCCGATAGCGCGGCTACCGATGTCGTCGGCTATCGAGCGGAAAAAGGTGTCAATAGCCAGCTCCAGCGTCGCTCCGGGCGTTTTTTCCCGCAGGGTGACCCGTCCCCCTTCCAGCCCCATCTTCAGCCTGGGGGGTGCCAGGTAAATGGTGTTCGGCTCAAGCCTGACGCCGTCAACGGCATGCCTGATAGTCATTTTTGTATGCCGAGATAGCAGATCGTCCATCAGACTTTTAAAATCAGGCGAGAGATGCTGGATCACCACAAAAGCCATGCCACTGTCCGCCGGCATTGCCGCAAAAAACTGCTCAAGGGCATTCAATCCTCCGGCTGAAGCACCAATGGCTACCACATGAAACTTTGAATTCATGATTATTGATTTCCTCCTATTATTGTCCCGATTTTATTCAGCAGGTCAAACGGCAGGACCGGTTTCATTATTATTTCGACATCTTCTCCGAATTCCCCCTCACGCTCAATTACGTAGCTTGGGTGGCCGCTCATAAAAATGAATCTCACCTCGCTGGAGAGCTCTCTTATTTCATTGAAAGCCTGTCTGCCGCTTTTTTTCGGCATGATTAAATCTGAAATGACAAGCTGAATTTCGTCACAAAACATGACGAACTTCTTCACGGCATCCTTGCCGTCAACCGCTGTAATTACCTTGTAACCAGACCTTTCCAGAAGCTGTTGCATAATGCTGAGAGTCGCCGGATCGTCTTCTGCCAGAAGGATTGTCCCTGTACCACTCTCCACCAAGGAATCCTGCAGATCATCCGGTGCTTTGACCAGCGCATCGGCCAGCAAGGGCAGATACAGCTTAAAGACGCACCCCTTGCCAGATTCACTCTGCAGTTCAATAAAACCGCCATGCTGTTTTATGATTGCCAGCGCCATCGACAGCCCCAATCCTGTCCCTTTGCCAACCTCTTTTGTGGTAAAGAACGGATCAAAAACCATCTGCTTCGTAACTGCATCCATACCGTGACCGCTGTCTGTCACCGTTATGACGGCATAGCGGCCGACTCTCCCGAACCCGTGGATGTCGATATACTCCTCATCCATCTCACCCACTGCGGTTGCCATGCTTAACGAACCCCCGTACGGCATGGCGTCCCGCGCGTTAGTGGCAAGATTGAGGAGGACCTGCTCTAGTTGCACATCATCAACATAGACGCCTAAAGGCTCTTCATGTAAAGAAAGGGTAAACTCGATATTGTCACGCATAACCCGACTGATGAAGGAAGCTACCGTCGTTATCAGGAGGTTCAGGTTCTGTTTCTGACGATTCATCTCCTGTTTCCGACTGAAGGCCAGCAGACTGTGAGTCAGGGAGGAGGCTCGTGATGACGCCTTTACAATCTCGTTAATATAGTTCTCCTGAATCTCATTCTTATCAACCATCTGCTGAGCCAGAGTCGCATAGCCGTTTACTACGGTAAGAATATTGTTCAGATCATGAGCCAGGCCGCCGGACAGTTGACCGATCGATTCCAGTTTTTGAGAGTGGAGCAGTTGCTGCATAATGTTTTTCTTTTCCGTTATGTCAATCTTGTGCGCCAGATAATGTGTGATAATCCCATGATCATTTCGAATCGGTGAAATTGTCGCCTGTTCATAGAAAATGCCACCATCTTTGCGCTTATTTTCAAATTCTCCTTCCCACGTTTTTCCCGCAGTTATCGCCTCCCATAATTGCTGATATGTTTCCGGAGGGGTCAGGCCCGATTTCAGCATGCTGGCTTTCTGGCCAATCGTCTCTTCGACCGTATATCCCGTAACAGCGGCATACCTGGGGTTCACAAACTGAATAATGCCACTGGCATCGGTAATCATAATTGAAATGGGGCTTTGCTTGACGGCTCTTGCCAGTCTGCTCATCTCGCTTTCGGCCTTTTTGCGCTTGGTGATGTCGGAAAAGGTAACAACAGTACCGGTCCGCGTATCGCTTAAGGGGACTGGATATGTCGAGAATTGAATTGGGAAGGAGGTTCCGTCACGACGCCGGAACAGCTCATTATCTCCACTGCTGTGCGTAGCGGCGGCGTTGGCACGGTAAATAGGGCAATTTTCAAATGGATATGGAGTGCCGTCAATATAACTGTGGTGAATTATACTGTGCGACTTCCTGCCGACCAGCTCGTCGCTCCGGTAGCCAAACATCTCCAGGGCGGCCCGGTTAAGGAACGTAAAACGCCCGGTCTCGTCAATGCCATAAATACCCTGATCGGTATTCTGAAGCAAAAGCCGGTAATTTTCATTGATCCTCTGCAACTCATCTGCCGCCTGTAGTCGCTCGGTCAAGTCATCAAATACCCAGATGTGAGCGGAGGAGGCACCGGCCTTGTCAACACTCCCCCCGGTGGCGCTGAGCGTGATATGAGATCCATCTTTTCTGCGCAAAACAATCTCTGAATGGGTGATTCTTCCCTCGAACAGGAGCTGGTAAGCAGTAGAGCGGGCAAACTCATCGTACTCCTCATCTGAAGGATAAAGGATGCGTGTGTTTGCGCCGACAATCTCATCAAGAGAATATCCGGTCATTTCGCAAAATTTCCGGTTTGCCGAAAGCATCATGCGATTTGAAACCTGAATTATGCCGACGGGTGCCGCATCAAAGACGGCAATCTGCTGCAGCGCCAGCATTTCAGCACTTTCACGCAGAAGCTCGCTCTGACATCGCAGCTCTTCATTCTGCGTCTCAAGCTTTATCCTGCTTTCCTCCACTTCCCGGAGGATTTTTTCAGTTTCCAGCGGTGTGCGCAGTTGCGTTGGCGCTTTTGCGTCCATTTTAAAATGCTCTTCATTTTTCTCACGGATCCTTTTAGCCGCCCTGTCTGTCTTTTTTTGCGTCATTGTACCGCCTCCGGTCACTGTTATTTTCTGAAAATGGCACTGCTATTTTTTTATTTGGTGGCAAGAACTTTATCCCACTCTTTACTCTGAACTTCATAACATTCAGGACAGATTCCGTGACTGAACACCGCTTCGGAATGCTGACAGATGTATGTCTCAAGCCGCTGCCATACTTCATGGTCATCTCTGATTTTCTTGCAGTACGAGCATATAGGTATGATTCCCTCCAACTGCTTTATCTGAGACAATACCTCTTCAAGCAGATCCCGCTGTTCCTTGATTTCCAGGTATGCAACATCAAGTTGATCTTTCTGCTCTCTGACAAGATCGTTGCGTTGTTTTAATTTGATATGATTACGTACCCGAAGTTTAAGCATTTCAAGATTTACAGGTTTAGTGAGGAAATCGATGCCCCCTACATCCAGGCCGAATATTTCAGCCTCGGGGGCTTCCAGGGCGGTAAGGAAGAGGATCGGTATTTCGGCATATTTATCATCCTCCTTGATCATCCTGCATACCTCATAGCCGCTGATCTCCGGCATCATCACATCCAGAATGACCATATCGGGAAGAGTATCCTTGAGCAGTTCCATGGCATCAAAACCATTACCTGCTGAAAAAATCTCGTATTTTCCCTGCAGCGCTTTTTCAAGCAGCCTTAAATTGCTTGGCTCGTCATCTACTAGCAGTATCCGTGGAATCGCATTCATACTTTGTCCTCCAATGTTAAAATATTAACTGCCCGCAAGAGAATTACCCTTTTCATCTCC
>CAYQMO010000114.1:0-4885 GCA_964418315.1 uncultured Geobacter sp.
TACCGACCTGATGACTATGCTCCACCCAGCCGGCATCGACAACCGGGCGACTGGCGCCCAGTTCTCCACCCAAGGCTGTCGCCAATGCCCTTATGACAGGAACGTTGTCCTTTTTGCCGATACCGCGACCAGCAGAGACGATGATTTCGGCTTTGCCTAAGTCTACATCTTTCTTTTCAGCCGGTTCATAACCGACAAATTCGAGAGATCCGCCACCGGTCGCGGTAAGTTTCTTGATCGCAGGTGATCCACCAGGCTGGAGAACTGGAAAGGCGCCGGCCTGGATGGTGATAACTGTTTTTGAGGTTGCAGGTTTTACACTGCGGCGCATTTTGGCGTTACAGCAGCCGACTTCAAAGCTGCCGTCTGAGACGGCGATAACTTCTGATATCTGGGCAGCCTTAAGTGATGCCGCAACTCGTGGAGCAAGGTCCCAGCCATATGACGAGTGGAGGAAAACGATGTAGTCTGGGTTTTCCTGCTGCACTGCGTCAAGTACCAGCTTTTTGTGCAGATCGGGGTTGTATTCGCCGCAGGTTAAGGCGTCAGCCAGATAGAGGGTGCCCGAGTACTCGGGGAGTTGGCTTTCGCTGCCGACAAGCAGAAGGGCGGTTTCGGCACCAAGTTGATCGGCAAAGCCGAGCAGTTCGTAAGTAGATTCAAGCAGTTTGCCATCGCGATATTCGCCGATTAATAGTATTTTCATGGTAGTCTCCTTATAAAAGCTGATAGAACGCGGAAAATGCGGAAAGTACGGATAAAAACGGATCAGATGGTTTTGTTTTGGCTTACACAAATAGAATTTCAGTTTTAAAAATCCGTCTTTATCCGATTATTCCGACTTTTCCGTGTTCCATTGTCTATAAATTTTTTTTAGCGCAGCACGGAAGTTTTCTCTTTAAGTAGCGAAATGACTTTATCAACCAGTTCTCCGACATCCCCTTCAAGGACGATGCCGCCACCTTTTTTGGCCGGCGGGTGGAAGCTGGTTGTTGCTGCCAGAGGGGCTTCTGCAAGAAGATCGGCTACCGGAATGGCGACGATCTCTTTTTTCTTGGCTTTCATGATGTTCGGGAGGGTCGGATAGCGCGGTATGTTGAGGCCCAGCTGACAGGTTACCAGCGCTGGCGTACTCAGTTTGACAGCGGCTTTAATGCCACCTTCAAGTTCCCGCCTGACAGTGATTGTTCCATTATCAAAAGCAAAACCGACGATGGTAGTGGTGCAGGATATCCCGAGTTGTTCGGCAACTGTGACGCCTACCTGCGCTGAACCCCGATCCTGGCTCTGCATGCCGGTGAAGATAATATCAAAACCTTTGTCTTTGGCATATGCTGAGATGATCGATGCGATCTGCCATGGGTCCTTTGAAGATGCGGCAGAATCCTGAACATGGACGGCTTTGTCGCATCCCATGGCGAGAGTTTTTTTGATCGCTTCGACTACTCTATCCGGACCGATGGACAGCACAGTAAGCTCACAGCCGTCACCCATTTTTTCGCGGAGCTGAACAGCCTGCTCCACCGCATATTCGTCATATTCGTTCATACGGAAGGCGAGGTCGGTTTCGTTGTACCAGACCCCATCGCTGTTTGGTTTAAAGCGGGATTCAAGATCCGGAACCTGTTTAATGCAGACTAGCAGTTTCATTGGTGTTACCTCCAGTAAATATAATTTAAACCTTAATAGAACGCGGTACAGGCGGAAAAACCGGATCAAACAAAATCGTTTTTATGGTTCTAAAATCCGCCTTTATCCGCCTTTACCGCTTTTTCCGTGTTCTATTGCCTCTGATCTTTACGCTGCTATCCGTTCAGCTACTATCTCAGCCAGATCTCTTACCTGCAGTTGCCCCTCCGCGCCGCCGGTTTTGATGCCGTCTTCAAACATCGTCAGACAGAAAGGGCAGTTGGAGACGAGCAGCGGGGCACCGGTGTCGGTGGCCATCTTGATCCTTACTTCGCTGATTTTGCTGCCCAGCTTCTCTTCGGCAATGATACGGCCGCCACCGGCACTGCAGCAGAAACTGTCGTAGCCGTTTTTGTCCATCTCGCGGATTGAACCGCCAGCATGGTTGAGAACGGCACGAGGCTGCTCGATAATATCCATGTAGCGGCCGAGATAGCAGGAGTCGTGATAGGTGTAGCTGAATGCTTCCGGTGTCAGCCTGAGCCGGTCGCTTTGCAGCAGAGCACTGATATAGGTGCTGTAGTGTTCGACTGGAACTTCGAGGCCAAGATCTTTGTAATCTCGTGCCAGTGTGTTGAAACAGTGCGGGCAGGCGGTGACTATTTTTTTGACGTCGTAAGCTTTAATCAGTTCGATGTTTTCGGATGCGGTCATCTGGTAGAGGTATTCGTTGCCAAGCTTTCTGACCGGTTCGCCGCAGCACTTCTCTTCTTTGCCAAGGATGCCGACTTTTATGCCGGCAGCGTTGCAGATGGTGAGGAAGTCACGGGCTACTGACTGGTTGCGGCGGTCGAACGAGGCGTAGCAGCCGACGAAGTAGAGGATGTCAACGTCACTGTCCTGCTCCATGATTTTGAGGTCAAGCCCTTCAGCCCAGTCACCTCGAGCGGCAAATGTGAGGCCGAACGGATTGCCGTTCACTTCTATGTTGTTGACCGCTGTTTTTACCTCGTCACCGGGGAATGCACCCTCCATGAGGGTCAGGTTACGGCGCATCTCAAGAATTTTGTTGACGTGCTCGATATTGGCCGGGCAGACGTCCTGGCAGGCACGGCAGGTGGTGCAGGACCAGAGAGCATCCTGAGTTACAGTTTCTATAAGATTGCCGGCCGGGTTCCCTTCGGCCAGTTCACCGATCTGCTTGATGATTTTCATCGGCGAGAGCGGTTTGTCGGTCGTGGCAGCCGGACAACGATCCTGGCAGCGTTTGCAGGAGGTACAGGCATCGGCGTCGAAGATATCTTTCCAGGTCAGGTCGGTTATGGCGGCGGCGCCGAACTGTTCGACGGTATCATCTTCCATGTTAATGGTGGCTATTGCACCTTTCGGCTCAAACGGAGCAAAAAAGGCGTTTGCACTGGTGGTGAGGATGTGGCGCAATTTTGTGTAGGGGATGGCGCAGAAGAAACCAAGAACCAGAATAAAGTGCAACCACCAGAGGATTTTATGTGACACAAGCAGAGTGTCTGCCGTCATCATGGTAAAGAGCTGTCCTGCGAGCAGTCCGCCGGGTGAGAAAACCGCCAGAGCGGGGTTCTGCCTAATCTCTGTAGCAGCCATCCTCGCCCCTTCTATCAGAAAGCCGGTAATCAGAATGGCAAAAAGCAGTTGTAGGATAATGTAGTCATCCTTGACAATTTCCAGCCCTTTCGGCTTGATGACGAAGCGGCGGATGAAGAGGCCGACAAGCATGACAAGGGCGAGGATGCCGGCGATATCTAGCACTAGCGAAAACCCTTTGTAAAATTCGCCTGAGAGAAGGTTTACCTGTAGAACCGGGGTGAAGAAATCAGCCTGAAACATGACCAGCATGGTTCCTGCAAAGAGAACAAGGAAACTCCAGAAGAAAACCGAGTGGAAGATGCCGCCGTCGGTGACCCTGAAAATTTTTGACTGGCTGAATACCTCTGAAAGCATCCGCTTGACTCGTTCGTCATAGCGGTCAAAACGATCCAGTGCTTTGCCCTGACGCCAGATCGGCAGACGTTTCCAGAACCCCCAACAGATGACACCCATGGCGGCAAAAGCCAGAATATACATCGGGATGACAACGCCGTGGCCTATGTTCCAATATATTTCACGAGTAACTTCCACAACGGCGCCTTTCTAAAATTGAGACCTGATGTATCGTTTGTAATCTTACTTGACAAGCATATTAAAAATCCGCCGTTTACGACAACAGCAGTTTGGAAATTACTACCCGCTGTACTTCATTGGTTCCTTCATAGATCTCAGTTATCTTGGCGTCTCGGTACATTCGCTCAACTTCGTAGTCGGCGATATAGCCATAACCGCCATGGATCTGCATTGCTTCCTTGGTGACGAAGGTTGCGGTTTCAGAGGCGTGCATTTTGCACATTGCCGACTCCATGGTGTAGCTCTTCTTGGCATCTTTGAGGCATGCGGCACGGTATGTCAGAAGTTTACTGGTTTCGATGCTGGTCCACATATCGGCCAGTTTGAACTGGATTGCCTGAAATTCACAAATAGCTTGATCAAACTGCTTGCGCTCCTTGGAGTAGGCAAGCGCACGCTCAAAAGCGCCTTCAGCGATGCCGAGAGCCTGTGAGGCGATGCCGATACGGCCACCGTTCAAGGTATCCATGGCAACATTAAACCCCTTCCCCTCGACACCCAGCAGGTTTTCAGCAGGTATGCGCAGGTCATCCAGAGCAAAGGCGGTGGTATAACTACCGCGAATACCCATCTTGTTTTCATTTTTCAGGATGGTTACGCCCGGTGATTGCAGATCAACAATAAAGGCGCTTATCCCTTTGTGCTTGAGCGAACGGTCATGGGAGGCAAACAGTACCGCCGTACCAAGGTAGCCACCGTTGGTGATGAAGGTTTTATTTCCATTAACAACATATTCATCACCTTCTCGCTTGTACATGGTCATAGTGCCACCGGCATCACTGCCGGCATTCGGTTCAGTCAGCATAAAGCAGCCGATTTTTTCGCCGCTGTTGAGCGCCGGCAGCCACTTCTTTTTCTGTTCTTTAGTGCCGAAAGTGTAAATCGGACCACTGCAGAGCGAAGTGTGTGCCGATATAAGAACACCGCTTGAGCCACAGGCTTTGGAAACCTCTTCAACGACGATTGCGTATGAGAGCATATCAAGCCCCGCCCCGCCGTACTCCTCAGGAAGGTAGCTGCCGAGAAAGCCCATTTCGCCCATTTTCGCAACAAGCGCATC
>CAYQMO010000114.1:4985-12390 GCA_964418315.1 uncultured Geobacter sp.
CCCATCCCCTCGCGCTGATCGCTCGTGGCAAACAGCACACCGAACAGTGACGATTCATAGCGGAAACCATCCTCCTTTCTCATATTCAGACCGTTTACAAGTGCATCTTTGGCGTATCTGACGCCCAACGGGCTTTTGCCGGCAATTTCCTGTGCCGTGGCAAGAGCTTTTGGCAGCAGTTCCTCCGGAGCAAAAACCTCATTGACGATACCCCATTCGTGAGCTTTTGCGGCAGTGATAATGCGCCCGGAAAAAATCAGCTCGCTTGCTCTGTTCGGGCCTATCAGGCGAGGGAGATTCTGTGTGCCACCGAAGCCGGGGATAATCCCAAGACCAACTTCGGGAAAGCCGAATTTGGCCTTTTCGGAAGCATAGATAAAGTCACAGGCCAGCGCCAGTTCCAAACCACCTCCAAGTGCAAAGCCGTTGACGGCGGCGATAACCGGCTTGCGCATCTTGCCCATCAGCAGCATCAGGCGCTGCCCCTTGCTGGCAAAGTCATGTGCATCAAAGGAGGATATTTCGGCCATCTCCTTGATATCAGCCCCAGCGACAAAAGCCTTGTCACCCGCTCCGGTCATAACCACCGCCTTGACTGAGGCATCGAGATCAAGTTCATACAGCGCGCATTCCAGCTCTTGTATGACTTCACCGGTAAGTGCGTTCACCGCCTTAGGTCGATTAATTGTCAGGGTTGTTATTCCGTCAGAAGCTTCTATCAGTAAATTTTTGAATTCCATATTTCTCCCCTGTAGTCAAATCCCCCTCAATCCCCCTTTAAAAAGGGGGAGGTTTTAAAAGTCCCCCTTTTTAAAGGGGGGTTAGGGGGGATTTGCTTAAAATTTCAATAGGTATAAAAACCTCTTCCAGATTTGCGTCCCATATATCCGGCATTTACCATCTTGACCAGCAGCGGGCAGGGGCGGTATTTCGGATCTTTAAAACCGTCATAGAGCACATTGGCTATCGCAAGCACGGTATCCAGACCGATAAAATCGGCAAGCGTCAGCGGCCCCATCGGCTGATTTGTGCCGAGCTTCATCCCTTTGTCGATGTCCTCGGCGGTTGCGATCCCTTCATAGAGGGCAAACGCCGCCTCGTTGATCATCGGAATCAGAATACGGTTTACGATAAAGCCCGGGTAATCCTGGGATACTGCCATCTCTTTTTCAAGTCTGGCAACAAGTTCAGAGGTGAGAGCAAATGTTTCGTCACTTGTTGCGTGTCCACGGATGATTTCCACCAGTTTCATCACCGGTACCGGATTCATGAAGTGCATGCCGATAACTTTATCGGGACGACCGGTTACAGAGGCAATTTTGGTTATGGGAATGGAGGATGTATTAGAGGCAAGGATTGACCCCGTTTTTACGATCCCGTCGAGTTTCCGGAAAATTTCCAGTTTTAATGGTTCATGCTCGGTTACCGCTTCAACGGCAAAATCGACATTCGCCAGATCATTCATGTCCTGGGTAACTGTGATTCGACTGAGTGTTTCACCGACAAGCGATTCCGGCAATGCGCCTTTTTTCGCCTGCCTCTCCAGATTCTGCTTTATTGTGGCAAGCGCCCTCTCTAACTGCACCTGGGCAATATCAAAAATAACAACCCGATAGCCGTATTGAGCAAAAACATGGGCGATACCGTTACCCATCTGTCCTGCACCTAGAACTCCGATTGAACTGATCATTGCTCCACTCCTTTACACTCTTTCAAAAATAACTGCTACCGCCTCACCGCCGCCAATGCAAAGAGTGACCAGACCGTAGCGCAGTTGGCGTCGATGCAACTCGCGTATGATAGTCGCTGCCAGACGGGCTCCACTGGCCCCTATAGGATGACCGATAGAACATGCTCCTCCATTGACATTTACTTTGTCGATAGGGAGATTGAGACCTTTGATCGCCAGCAGCGGTACTGAAGCAAAAGCCTCGTTGATTTCAAACAGGTCTATGTCGTCAAGCGAAAGCCCTGCTCTGGCACAGACAGTCTCAATAGCGCTTACAGGAGCCTCCGGAAAATAATCCGGATGGCGACTGCTTGTTGAGGAAGCAACCATACGGGCTTTGGCCGTGAGTCCGAATTTTTTCAGGCCAGCCTCATTGGTCAGCAGGCCAAGTGCCGCTCCATCGTTGATGGTCGATGCATTTCCTGCCGTAATCGTGCCATCCTTCCTGAACACCGTCTTCAGTTGCCCGAACTTGCTGACATCACCCTTGAACGGCTCTTCATCCTGATCAAGAATCTCGTCACCTTTTTTCCCTTTTTGAACAACAGGAACTATCTCGTCGGCAAGAATCCCGCCTTTGACAGCGGCCTGAGAAAGTTGGTATGAGCGCACGGCAAAATCGTCCTGCTCCGCGCGCGTCAGACTGGCGCGCTCAACGCTGTCTTCACCGATTTCACCCATATGACGTCCGGTGTAGGGATCCTGCAAGCCGTCGTAAATCAGTAAATCGAGCAGTGAACCATGTCCCATACGATAGCCGTTACGACCTTTTGTCAGTATATAGGGCGCCAGACTCATATTCTCCATGCCACCTGCGATAACGATCTCGGATTCACCAAGCCTGATACTGTCGCTGGCAAGCATGAACGCCTTCAAGCCGCTACCGCAGACTTTATTGATAGTCATGGCGTGCGTTGAGTCGGGCAGACCCGCCGCACGCATCGCCTGACGTGCCGGCGCCTGCCCGCAACCGCCGGAAAGCACCTGGCCGATGATAACTTCACTAACGGACTCAGGCGGGAGAGCTGTTTTTCCCAGAAGGCTTTTAATAACAGTAGCCGCAAGCTGCGGCGCTCCAATATCCGCTAACATCCCGCCAAATGAGCCAAATGGCGTCCGCAAGGCTTCCACTACATACACATCATTCATAAAAGGCTCCTCTATCTGAAAAAATTCGCTGAAATATACTTTCAGTGTACCTGCATGTCAAGCAACGATAAAACGACTTTCTACTATTTAAGTAGAGGATTCAAAATATATGTATACGCATTCTAGTACCACTATACCGATTAATCTGTCAAATACATTTATAACTCATCTTCTACAGCACATTTTTGTTAATCATAAGAATGGTGGTCAATGCGGGATTACATACTGAATGAAAGCAGAGCCTGAACGAGAAGAATCTTGGCTATCATCGCTACCGGGTAAACCGAGGCGTAGCCAACATTTGGCAGATCATTGTCGGTCTGTTCCAGAGCATAGCCAAGAACAGCAGGTTGAGTGAACAACCCGGCAACCATGCCGGTAAGGATACTCATGGGGATGCGGAGTAATCGATGCCCGACCCAGAGATGCAGGGCTGTTGCTGTAAATGTGATGGCTGCGCCGACAACAAAAAGTGTGACCCCACCACCCTTTGAAAAAGTCGAAAGAAAACCATAGCCGGCTCTTGTGCCTATTCCCGCCAGAAAAAATACCAGCCCGATTTGGCGTAGTGTTGCGTTAGCGCTGTATGGAAGCGTCCATATAAGATTTCCGGTGCGCTTTATTGTTCCCAGGATCAGCGCCACAATCAGCGGGCCGCCGGCAAACCCCAGCTTGAAGGTTATTCCGCCCGGAAGCGGCAATGGTATAGATCCGAGCAGCAGCCCCAATGCCAGACCTACACTGAAAGTCAGGATATCCACTTCACTTACTGCGCGATAGGAATCACCGAAAAAGTCGGTGACAGCTCCCATCCGATCTCGCGGTGCCAACACCCTGACACGGTCACCAGGCTCAAGGGTCATGTTCCCGTCGGGCAGAAAATCATCATCTCCCCGTCTCACCCTGGTAATCAGTGCTCCGAATTTTTTTCTGATGCCCAAATCACGCAGTCTGCGCCCCTCTACATGATGATTGGAAACAAAGATGCGACGCACGTCAAATTCATCTTGTCCATGCTGAATATTAACATCGCTCCTCTCCCCCATGTAGCGCACCGCACATTGCAGATCCTCGGCTGTTCCGACAGTAACCAGGAGATCACCCGCTTCGGGGTGTTTATCGAATTCAGCCAGGAACATCTGATCATTACGTTGTACCCTGCCAAACATGACCCGCCATTCGTGCCTGTCTGCCAACTGTGACAAGGTTTCGCTGAGCGCTTCCTGGCGGGTTACCTTAATGGTGCAAACCTGGAGCGGTTCGTTGGATGCCCCAAATACTTTCAGATTCCGGGCTTCTTCGGCATAGTCAATTTTCCAGATTTTCTGGGCGACGGAAATTGCAAAAACTACCCCGATTACCCCCATCGGATAGGTGACGGAGTAGCCGACTATCGGTTCTGACAGCAGTTGATTGACATTCTCACTGGTGGCAAGATGCTTTAATGTCTCCAATGCCCCTGCGAGAGCCGGAGTGTTTGTAAAGCTGCCGGCAAACATTCCTGCGGTCATGGTCGCCTTCAAATCGAAAACCTTTTGCGCCAGCAAGGCCAGGGCAGCGGAAAACGCGAGAAGGGAAACCACAAGCAGATTGTTCCGTATTCCATCTTTACGAAGCGATGCGACGAACGATGGTCCGCTGGACAGCCCCACGGTATAAACAAAAAGAGCGAGACCAAGGACATATACAATTTCCGGAAGCTTAAGATCCGGATGAATGGAACCGATCGCAAGGCCGACAAAGAGTACCGCAGCTACTCCAAGACAGCTCCCCCCCACCCTTAAACGACCGAGAGGATACCCTATGGCAGCAACCAGAAAAAGCAGAAGCAGCGGGTTCTCTGAGAGAAGTTTTATCATACAGCACCTTTCCCTGATAAACGATGCAAGTTAAGTGAAGCATCAATCCTTTATTGAATGAATCTGATTGTAATCATCGCATTCAACATTTTCCGTTTTAGGCGATAAGAATGATTTCTCCTGAGTATCGGTAACAATCTCAACAGCACCATGGTTAACCGACCAGACAGTACCACACAAAGTGCATTTGCCAAAATCTTCTTTAAACTCTTCCGCTTTAAAATGAACTTCTGAATGTTCCAGTGCTCTGCATGTTGGACAGTACATAAAACCCTCCTTGTTTCTATTTTGTCACATTAACGTCACTTACGCGACGATTGATGGTTATCACTTAACCTCAAATTTAGCCCAATACTTAGCTCGTTCGTCACTCACTTTGCCCATTGGCCACCATGCAAAAAGGATAAAGACGAGAAACGTAAATACCCACATCAATGCCATACCGATAATGCTCATGTTTTACTCCTTTAACAGGTGCTCTATTTAGCCAAGTATCAGAAACCGACTCATCCGGAAGTGCTACTGCACGGAAGCCGCCTTTATAATTTCAGCAGCAATCCGCTTGATCTCATTATTGTGATAATTAGCAGAGCGTAGCAATCTATGTAGAGTAGTGGCAACAATTGAAGGGTTTGCATGCTCTTCAAAAGTCGTATTTAGCTCCGTCATATCCGGCTTATCCAAATTTATTCCGTCCAGATTTAATACAATCATTTACGTCTCCTTTATTTATGTGCTTCTGATTTATGTGAGCATTTCCTGAACAGGAAAGCTGCCATAAAAGCTTTGTCCGAGCCCCACACTCTTAATAACTCTGTGCATTTGGTCAGGGACGTTGATCATTCGGAACTCAACACCGCGTATCCCTGCGCACTCTCTCCAAACATGGAGGAGTTGCAAGCCACTCATGTCGATATTGTTTACCTTGGTACAATCGACGTGCAGTATTTTGTTTTGATCCGAATCCAGTATATTAAGAGTTTCGTTCAGCGAATCCAGTTGGTTTACTACTCCAGTCATGCTCCAGTCTCCATTCAGTTCATGTTTGTGTTTTGAAGTATGAGTGGTCAAGACAGGCTCCTGTTCAGCGATGTAATGATTTAAAGACTAGCAACTAATGCACCAAACTACACATACTGACGATGAACGCCTAAATGGCTGATTATACGAATGAATAGAAATATCTGATCTGGAGAGTGGAGGGAAATTAGTTGCTGAATCCGTCATATTTGAACACTACTATCAAATATGGTGGATCGTCCCAAAGTCCGGATTACATAAGCCAACGTCTTTTCATAAGGAGGTATGAGCCGCATAAGGAAGCAAGTCCGAAGATCAGGAGATAGAGCCATTCTTGAGATAGATTTGATATGCTGCCACCGTCGAGAAGAATTGACTTGATTGGCTCATACAGTTGATACGAAGGTAAAAACGGAGCAACGGCAGTCAGTTTTTGCGAAAAATCAGATAGTGCAGAGGGGAGCAGATGGGGAAGATAGAACATGACACCCAATGTTCTGGCACTTGCTTGATTACGACATAAAAAACCCAGCAGAATCCCGTACGAGCTGAAGCAAAAGCCGCCGACGGTTATAAATGCGACGTAGCTCAATACATTTGCCGGTTCAAACTTTCCTAGCAGATGGAGCAGCAGAACAGCGATCAATATCAACATCATTCCGGATAGCACCTTGGCAGCAAGCCACTCGATTTCGCGTATCGGTGTCTGCAAAAGTGCCAGTAGCAATTTTTTCTCCTTTTCTTCGGCAACTTGCGCAGGCATGACAATGAAGCCTACCAGCAGAATCAGCATGAGAATCCAGGTGGGGAGCGTCTGCTTTTGAATCCCACCTTCCTGAAGTGGCGTGACATTTGAAATCCAGCTATTGCTTTTCCCTTCTACCGCTTTTTGTAAAGCGGCAAAGCACTCAACTATTGAAAGTGCTTGAAGAGACTCCTTTTTTAACACGACAAGAATCACGCTCTGTTGTTCCTGCCCGGTTCGTAGCAGCAACCCGTCAATTTTTTTCTCTTTTAGCAACCGTTTGCCCTCAACTTCAGTGAACACCGGGACAACAGTAAATAACTGACCCGCTGAGTTGATTGTTTTTAAAATAGTTGGGGCATACACCTCTGTCCGAATAAGCCCAAGTCTGAGTTTTTTAACGTCAGTTCCAGAAATGTCTACCATTTTTATAGAAAAAAAGACAAAAAGTGGAATGAACAGAATCAGGAAGATGGTCTTGTTCCTGAATGCAATGGCAAGATCATTCAGCGTTAATGTCACAATATTTTGTAGCATCATTGGTAGAGCTTCTCATGGATTTCAGACTGGAAATATGTTGCGGGCGGGCCATCAAAAACCACTGATCCGCGATGAAGCATGATGATGCGAGTCGCCAGTGTTTTCAGCTCTTCAGGTCGATGGGAGGTAAAAAGGATGGTTTTCCCGGAAGTATGAAATTCTTTGATCATCCGGTAGATTTCATGCGTCATCTCAAAGTCAAGCCCCGATGTCGGCTCATCAAAAAGAAGTAGCGGCGGATCGGCCAAAAGAGCCCGTCCAATGCTTAGGGACTTGGAATTTACTAAAATACCGTTTATACTGTTTTCATATCGCGAAGAAGGAGGAACTGCATATGAAAACATCGACTTTGGTTCGGAATGG
>CAYQMO010000115.1:0-12355 GCA_964418315.1 uncultured Geobacter sp.
GTAATAACCTCTGTAAGGGATAAATGCTTTTGTCAACATGGTCTGCTCCTCCTGTTATTTTGGTTCAACTATATCCTGATTCTGCCATCGACTGCGAACGCGCCGTCCGCAAAGGCCATGACAGGGTTCATATCCATCTCCTGAATCATCGGCAGGTCGGTCAGCAACTGCGATACCCGCTGAATCAGGTCCATCACCGCTTCCTTGTCGATCCCCTTTTCACCGCGCACGCCGTCCAGCAGTGCAGCAGTTTTTATTCCGGCCAGCATCTCCGACGCTTCAAGATGCGTTACCGGAGCTATCTTAAAAATGACATCTTTCAGAACTTCGACGTAAATGCCGCCGAGACCGAACATCACAAGATGCCCCAATTTCCGCTCGGCAGATGCGCCGATAATCAGTTCGCGACCGCCGGGGAGGAATTTCTGGATAAAAAAGTTCAATGTGCCGAACGAACCGAGGCGCACCTGCATATCTTCGACCGCATGCTGTACCGCAGCGGCATCCTTGAGGTTAACAGCAACTCCGCCTCGGTCGCTCTTGTGATCAATCGCTTCGCAATCAACCTTGACAACTACCGGAAAGCCAATTTCCGCCGCTGCTGCCACCGCATCAGCTGCAGTGCCAACCACCTTCCAGCCAGCGACCGGGATTCCGTACGCCTCGAAGATCGCATAGACTTCAATCGCGGAGAGGACTGAGCGCCCATCTTTGCTGGCTTGTTCAATAATTGAAGCTGCCTTGGCTGGCTTGATATCTGCGAAGAGTGTCGGCTGACCAATCTGACGCTGCTTGGCACGCCCATATTTTGCCAGGGCCCCCAGGGCTTTGGCGGCGTCCGTTGGATTGGCGTAGAACGGGACGTTCCCCGCTTTGAGAATCGCCATGGTTTTCTGAAAACGCTCCAGATCAAGGTTGGTCATAAAGTTGCAAACCATCGGCTTTTTAGAAAGTTGATTGACCGCCACTATCTCACGGGCAACCGCATCAGTGTCAGTGAACGGGGCAGTAACGAAATTGATATAGATGCTGTCAATCCCGTCGTCTTCCATGAGCACATCCAAGGCTGCCCGGAATTGTGGGCCGCCGGCTGTAGCAACCACATCAATCGGATTTTCGAGGGACGCTTCCGGAAACTGGGTAACTTTCAGTTTCTCTATCGAGGCATCAGACAGCTTGGGGACGTCCAGGCCGCAGGACACCAGGACGTCGGTGGCGATAACGGCCGGTCCGCCGGTATTGGTGATGAGTCCGACCCGGTTTCCTGTTGGGATCGGCTGAGATGAGAAGGCCATGGCTGCACGCACCATCTCGCCTTCATCGCCGAAAGAGAGGATACCTATCTTTTCAAAGATCAGTTCAGTAGCGATATCAACACCTGCCAGCGAGCCGGTATGCGAAGAAGCTGCTTTGGCTCCCTGTGCGCTGCGCCCTGCTTTCATAGCTAATATCGGTTTTTTGGCCGCTACCTCCCGGGCTGCTTCGAGGAAGGCCTGCGGATCAGAAAAACCTTCCGTGTAGAGAATAATTGCTCTGGTTTCTTCGTCATCTCCGTAATATTTTATGATTTCAGGGATTGAAACGTCACAGGCATTGCCATTTGAGGCATACAGACGCTGCCCGACGCCGAGGTCTGCCAGTTGCTGCATGATCAGCGCACCAACGCCGCCGCTCAAAGCAACCACCGAAATATGACCCGGTTCCGGATAGGTGAAGGTAAAATTGCAGTAGGCCTTTAGAGCCGGGTCGCTGTTGATGGTGCCCTGGCAGTTGGGGCCAAAAAGGCGGATGCCGTATTTTTTTGCCGTAGCCAGAAACTCCGCCTGCAGCTTGGCCCCCTCTTCCCCCATTTCGCTGAAACCGGCGGAGTTGATAATGACCGCCTTGATCCCCTTCCGACCACACTCCTCCATTGCCTGAGGAACCAGTTTACTGGGGATTATTACATGGGCAAGATCAATTTCACCCGGCACCTCGGACAGGCTCTTGTACGCCTTAAGGCCGCATACTTCCGGAGCTGACGGATTTATCGGATAGACCTGACCGGTGTAGCCGTATTTCTGCAGGTTCCTTATGATGACGTTGCCGATCGAGAGCTCCTTGGTGGAAGCACCGACAATGGCTATCGCCTTTGGTTTAAAGAGTGGATCCAGCATCTTATTTTCCCTCCTCAAGCTGTTCAATGAAGGCTTCTATGTTGGTTTTGGTCTGCTCGTCGGAGATGCAGCGGAGATCATTCAAATCTCCGGATATCACCAGACTCGGAATCCCCGTTTCTGCTTCGATACGCTGCGGCAATCCGTAGCGGTTGTTCGAGTTGTAGGGGCAGGTCTTGGCGTCGTGATATATGATGCCGTCGATATTAAATTTCTTCAGCATCTCCTTGATATACTCACCCTTGTAGTCATCCGAGCGTACTATGAAGAGCTCCAGATAGGCCTTGGCCATGCTCCTGATCGGGTCGTTGCCGTCAAATGCGGGGAAAATCCAGCTGCTGCAGTAGGTTGAGGCGATAACCGTGGCGTGGAAACCGGAGAAGAGTTCGGAGTGCTGCCGGAGGCGGCCCCAGACCGGCATCCCCTCCCAATAGATTCTAACTGATTCGCCATCGACCGCGCCGACCCCTTCGGATATCCGCTGCTCAAGTTCCGCCAGCAACAGTTTGTAATATTCGACAGCCTGGGGGGTGCCACGCAGGACAACGGCAGGCCCCATGTGGATGGTACCGTCAAAGAAGGAGAGCGGCGCAGGAGAAGCGGTTGCGGTCTCCAGCACTCTTTTCCAGAGTTCGGTGCAGTCGCGGGAAAGTGACACGACCTCTTTCAGTCGCTCCATGTCAAGCTTTGTGCCGGCAATCTCCTCAAGCGTCGGAATCAGCGCTTCGATCTGCTTGGCGACGTCAGTGATGTGGGCCTCGGTCACTTCATTAACGTTTTTCGGCGAGGTTATGCCGAGTGCCGGCACACCAAGCTCTTTCGAGTACCAGGCAAACCAATCTTGCACATCGCGGCATTGATTGGTGTTATAGACCAACACATCCGGCCGGGGAACAGATTCTATACCTGGGTAGGCTTTGGAGAGCGGGGTAAACCCTTTCAGCCAGGCACCGATGTCAGCCGTCAGATATGAGCAGATGTCGGGCGAGTAGCCGATAGCGTTCGCTTCCGGAATAAGGTCGGTGGAGGTGCGTGTTGCGCCGAGCATGGCGGCATGGTTTTCCGGAAAGTGAACGGCAAAGCCGAGGGCGCGCAGCAGTTCGGCCGGGCCGACGCTGGTACACCAGGCCACTTTTCTGCTGTCACTTTTGGCGGCGGCATCAAGATCATAGAAATAGTCAGACATCAGTTTATTCATCTGATCGGTGGCCTGAATTTTTTTTCTGGTTGTTTTAACTTCAGCCATGAGGGTATCTCCGTAACATCCTAAATTTCAGTTTCTGAATCTTCATTTTCGGGCGTCTCAGTGTTCTCTTTCTGCTCTGCTGCGTAGAGTGCCGCTCCAATAGCACCGGCCAGTTGCGGATACGCTGGGAGCAGGACGGGACGCTCTATCATCTCCTCCGTCATGGTGACGATAAACCGGTTATGCGCCACCACCCCGCCGGTCATTACAACTCGTTCGGTAAGAGAATCCATCTCCAGCACTCTTTTGATGACCGAATAAAAAATCCCTTTGACGATATCGGCGATTTTTTTCCCGTGGCGGATGTTCTCAAGCACTTCCGTTGCCGAAAAGACCGTGCAGTAACTGCCGAGTTTGATAATGTTTTCAGACTGACCGGCCAGGTCGTTCATCTCTTCAAGAGTAATATCCAGACGGTATGACATCTCTTCAAGGAATGATCCGGTCCCGGCCGCGCACTTCCGATTCATTTTGAAGCTGCTGCGACCGCCGCTGCTGTTGAGTTTTATTATTTTATTATCCTGAGCACCGATATCTATAATCGTGATTGAGCCGGGAAAATAGTGGTGGCACCCTTTGGCAATGCACCCTATTTCAGACTTGCTCCTGTCGGTAACAAATGAAACCGTAGCACGGCCGTAGCCGGTAGAGACCGCAGCGACAATATCATCTCGTGTGGCGCCAGCCATTTCCAGAGAAGCATCAAGACAGAATGCGGCGGTCGCGGGAAAATCGGTTCCGGACTTTTTGACCGCATGGCCAATCAGATTCCCTCGCAGATCGATAACAGCCACTTTTGTTCTTGAGGCCCCCAGATCAAGGCCGACATATACAGGTTGTGACATTACGCTCCTTATTCCACATTGCTTTCAAGATTACACTTTATAGACCCTAAAGGTTTTGAAAACCTTTAGGGTCTGTCCTGAAAAGAACTGCTGCGGCTCACTCTTTATACTCCGTGGTAAGAACCCGTTCTCTTCTCCAGAAAAGCACATACCGCCTCATGATGATCCTCGGTATGGTGCGCCATTGCCTGAAAACAGGCACATAAATCGAGAAAATCCGGGAGATCGCTCCGCTGGGCCAGTTTCATCATCCGCTTGGTCAACCGCACCGCCTGAGGAGGTTTTGCGGCGATCTCACCAGCCAGCTCCCATGCTCGCGCCAAGAGAAATTCCGGTTCGACAACTTCAAGAAATAAACCGATCTCCAGAGCCTCTTTCGCCTTGATAACACGGCCGGTAAAAGTCAGCTCTGCCGCCCGCTGGTAACCGATCAGGCGCTGCATGAACCAGGCGCCGCCGTCACCGGGGGTGATACCAAGGTTAATAAAAGTCTCCCCGACCTGAGCTCGCGTTGAGGCGATACGCAGATCGCACATGCAGGCAAGATCGAAACCGGCACCAATGGCTGGACCATTGACTGCGGCGATGAGTGGGATCTCCGCTTTATGCAGAGCCAGCGGCATCTGCTGAATACCACGCCGGTACTCGTCCTGGATACTGATCGGCGATCCGCTGAATATACCGCTCCGGTCGTGCATCTCCTTGATATTGCCACCTGAGCAAAAAGCACTTCCGTCGCCGGTAATTATAAGGACCGAAAGAGCAGTCTCAAAATTTGCCCAGTTTACCGTCTGCACAATATCTTCAGCCAGGAATGTTCCGGTCAGGGCGTTACGCACATCATTTCGCATAAGAGTCAATAGCGCAATCCGCCCCTTCACATGAAGCGTCGAATCTTTAAGCGTGGGCAGATTCATATTTATCTCTGTTTCGCTACTCATAAATTTGGTCGCCTGACAACGGCCTCTATCAGTGCAATGCGCTCTTCTTCAAGATTAAGCATCTGGTTATGCGCCATAGCGCGGAAATCATCCCCTAAAAGGAGCTGCAGTCCAAACGACGGGGTGCCTTCCGGAAGAATCTTGCCATTTAAGTGGCGGAACCATGAACGAGCTGACTCGGTCGTATCTCGCCAAACAACAATTTCAAAACCGGATTCCGTAAGCCTGCCTAGCAACTGCTCCGCTGTCAGCAGGAAACTGATCGACGGTTCCCGCGCCCAGGGCACCGGAAAATAAATATCTCCACCAGTTCCGGCAAGGATATCATATATGGCGAGTCGCCCACCCGGTTTCAATACTCGCCACAATTCCTGATACAACTGTGGTTTGTCTGCAATATTCATCGCAGTATGTTGAGTCCAGACAATATCAAACGAGGCGTCCGGAAAAGGCAGATTGGTTGCGTTCCCCTGCTGAAAGGATACCAGGGAGTCGAGTCCGAGCCGCCTCGTGAGGTCGGCAGCAATCCGACAGTAATCATCACTCAGATCAAGTCCGGCAACGTGGCAGCCGAACGTATTGGCAAGATACCGGGCTGCACCTCCAAGGCCGCAGCCGACATCCAGAACCTTCATGCTTCTTTCAAGCCCTAGATCATTAGCAAGGGCAACAGTCGCCTTGCGACCTCGGGTATGAAATTCATCGATCGGGACAAGATCATCAAAGTTAAGTCGGTCAGGATCCTTGCCAGCGGCAGTCAGGGCATGCAGAATTTTAGTACCCAAATCTTCTGAAAAGTAGTGACCATGCACTTTGTCTGAACCTGTTTCGGATGAAGGCATTGCCCGTCACTCAATAGTCAGCAGTACATCGCCGATAGTAACGGCTGTGCCTTCCTGAATGAGAATCTGACCAATGGTGCCGTCCCGATCGGCAAAGATCTCGTTCTCCATCTTCATCGCTTCGAGAATAAGCAGCAGATCACCCTCCTGAACCTTCTGCCCTTGGGCGACTTCGATCTTCCAGACATTGCCGGCCAGCGGCGCGGTTACTCCGCCTTTCACTGCTGCTGCTGTTGCGGCTGGCTGTGCTGGCGCTGCTGTCGCCTGAGCTGCTCCGCCAGCGCCGATCAGGGTGACCAGCGGTTGGCCGATGGTGACGGCGTTCCCCTCTTCGATATGAATAGTGCCGACGACCCCGTCACGGTCGGCGAAGATTTCGTTCTCCATCTTCATCGCTTCGAGGATGAGGAGCAGGTCACCTTCCTGTACCTGCTGACCCGGGTCGACTTCTATCTTCCAGACGTTGCCGGCAAGCGGCGAGACGATGTCGCTGTGGCCTGCTGCGCCTGTTGCTGGTGCTGATGCCGCTGTTTGTGCTGACCCTGCGCCTGTGGCTGCCGATGCTGCGGCTGCAGCTGCTGCTGCGGCGCCGTTCGCTTTGGCGACCTGTACCACAAAGGTCTGGCCGCCGCCGGTGACGGTGAACAGTTCGCCGCCACTGACTGCGGGGGCTGCTGGTGCTGCTTTGGCTGGTGCTGCCGTCTCTTCGCCGGTCGGGACCGGTTCGAACATGGCGGGGTTGTCGCGGTGTTCGAGGAATTTAAGGCCGACCTGCTGAAACAGGGCGTAGGTGAGGACGTCTTCAACTTCATGGTCACCCATCTTGAGCCCTTTTTCCGTGGCGAGGCCGCGCAGTTCGGCGGTCAGTTTGTCCATTTCGGCATCGATGAGGTCGGCGGGGCGACAGGTGATCGGTTCGGCACCGGCGAGCACTTTCAGTTGCAGTTCACGGTTGACCGGTGCCGAGGTGGCGCCGTACTCACCTTTCAAAACAGCAGCAGTCTCTTTGGTCATCGATTTGTAGCGTTCACCGGTGAGGATGTTGATGACCGCCTGGCTGCCGACGATTTGCGAGGTGGGGGTGACCAGCGGGATGTAGCCGAGGTCTTTGCGCACCCGGGGGATTTCGGCAAGGACGAGGTCCATTTTGTGGCCGGCGTTCTGTTCTTTGAGCTGGCTCTCCATGTTGGTGAGCATGCCGCCCGGTACCTGGGCGAGGATGATGCGGGCATCGATCCCTTTCAAGGAGCCTTCGAATTTGGCGTATTTCTTCCGCACGACCGTGAAGTAGTCGGCGATCTCCTGCAGCAGTACCATGTCGAGGCCGGTGGGGGTGTCGGTGTCGTTCATGATGGCGACCAGGGCTTCGGTGGCGGAGTGGCCGTAGGTCATGCTCATGGAGGAGATGGAGGTGTCGACGTTTTCGACGCCGGCTTCGATGGCTTTGATGTAGGTGGCGGTGGACATGCCGGTGGTGGCGTGGCACTGCATGTGGATCGGGATGTCGATGGCTTTTTTGAGTTTCTTGACCAGTTCATTGGCGACGTAGGGGGAGAGCAGGCCGGCCATATCCTTGATACAGAGGGAGTGTGAACCCATGTCTTCGATGCGTTTGGCGAGGTCGACCCATTTGGGGATGGTGTCGACAGGGCTGACGGTGTAGGACATGGTGCCCTGGGCATGTTTGTCCTGTTTGATGACGGCTTTGACGGCGGTTTCAAGGTTGCGCGGGTCGTTCATGGCGTCAAAGACGCGGAAGACGTCGATGCCGTTGACGGCGGCGCGTTCGACGAATTTCTCGACGACGTCGTCGGCATAGTGGCGGTAGCCGAGGATGTTTTGCCCGCGAAAGAGCATCTGCTGCGGGGTGTTCGGCATCGCTTTTTTCAGTTCACGGAGGCGGACCCAGGGGTCTTCGCCGAGGAAGCGGATGCAGGCGTCGAAGGTGGCGCCCCCCCACATTTCAATGGACCAGTAGCCGACCTGGTCGAGTTTGGCGCAGATGGGGAGCATGTCGTCGAGGCGCAGGCGGGTGGCAAAGAGGGATTGATGGGCGTCCCGCAGGACGACTTCGGTGAGGCCGAGTGGTTTTTTGTGTTTGCTCATACGCTTACCCCGCTAAATATATTTGGATGAGTCTTGAATAAAAAACATTTACCAAAAAAACAGTTTATGAACCACAGAGCAACAGAGCAACAGAGAAATCGAATAGTTACAACAAAAAACAGGTGCAATAAAAATGGTGATTTTTTATTTTACCCCAATCCGGACTAACCAGAATCAAGATGTTAAAATATGTGGTTTAAACAAAAAAACTTTTTTGTTTTTTGCCTTTATCCGCCTTTATCCCTTTTATCCCTGTAAATAAAAGATTTTGCTTTTAACTTAAAAAACTTTTTAACAGGGATAAAGAAAGATAAAGGCGGATGAAACCTTTTAAACAAGGTTTGCCCTGTTATTACTCTGTTGCTCTGTTGCTCTGTGGTTCACATGCCTTTACGCCTTTTACCCCTTGATAATCCTCGGCAGCAGCATCTGGTGGACCGGGGTGATCGAGCGCGGGTTCTGGTAGTTGGCGCCGGTGAAGGCCTGGATGTACCTGCGCAGGTCGGGCAGGTTGACGATTTCGTCGACGAAGCCGCTTTTGCCGCAGTAGGCAGGCCGTGATTTGTCCTGGTAGTCGGTGATCATCTGGTTCATTTTGTCGAGGGTCGGGGTCAGGTCGTTGCCCGATTCGTCTTCTTTGACCAGGCGCCGGGCGTATGATGCGGCGGCGGCGGTTTCACCATGCATGACGTAGATTTCGGTGAGCGGGGTGCCGAGGGTGAAGGCGTTGTTGTTGTTGGCCTGCGGGCCGCACATGATGTAGTGGGCGGCGGCGGTCCCTTTACGCAGGACGACGCACATCATGGCGAGGTCGGTCTGTTCGATGGAGTAGACCAGCGACTGGCCGAGGGCGAGCAGTTCGGCTTCTTCGGCGAGGTCGCCGACGTCGATGCCGGTGGTGTCCTGCATCCAGACGATCGGCAGGTTGTCGCGGCCGCAGAGGGTGACGAATTCGGCCTGTTTGATGAGCCCTTCGCGGTAATGTTTACCGCCGACGGCGGGATAGGCGCCTTTGGCGTATTCGGGGTAGCCGGGGAAGACCCCCTGGCGGTTGCCGATGAAGGCGACCGGGAAGCCGTCGATTTTGGCGATGCCGGCGTAGACTTCACGGCCGTAGTCGGGGCGGTATTCCATGAATTCGCTGTTGTCGGTGAGGCGGGCTAATATCTGCACCGCGTCGTAGGGGCGTTTCTGGTTGGCCGGGAGGATCATGTTGAGGTCTTCGCCGGGGAATTTTGGCTCTGTCGGGGCGGCGACGCGGAACATGGTGGGGTCGTAGGCGGGCATCATGCGCATGTACTGTTTGATGCCGTCGAGGACGCCGGTTTCGGTGTCGTGGACTTCCCGGAAGTAGGCGGTCTGGTCGAAGTGGGTTTCGACCCGGCCGGGGTCTTTGGCTTTGAAGTTTTTGGTGCCGCTGATGAGTGCCTGGGCGGCTTCGACATCGATATGCCCTTTGGGGTTCATGCCGCCGACGATGCCGGCACCGCCGACGGCGATGTTGGCTCCTTCGTGGGCGATGAGGATGGTGGGGCTGATCCCCTGGTAGCCGCCGCCGGCGGGGTTGGTGCCGTAGATGCCGTTTAATATCGGGATGCCTAAGTGGTTGAGATCGGCGTGCCGGTAGAAGGGGGCGCCGCTGGAGCGTCTTCCGGCGTAGACGGTTTCCTGTTCCATCAGTTTGACACCGCTGCAGTTGGTGAGCCAGACGAGCGGGATGTTGAGCCGTTTGGCCATGTCGGTGACCATGAGGATGTTTTCCGATTGTCCGGCGATCCAGGCGCCGGCCATGACTTTGTTGTCAAAGCCGATGACTACGGCCCATTTTCCTTCGATTTTGCCGATGCCGTTGACGACGCCGGTGCACCCTTCTTCGTTGTCACGTGGGTTGTAGAGGGTGTGCAGCGGAGACCAAGTGCCGGGATCGATGAGGTAGTCGAGACGGTCGTATATTGTCATGCCCCCCCGTTCATGGATCTTTTTGGCGGGGATGCCGGCGTTTTTGACCCGCTCTATTTCGAGGGAGAGGATACGCTCCTGTTCCTTGACCAGTTCGATGTTTTCCTGGGCGCGGCGGATTTCACCGTCGTTGAGGGCTTTGCCGATGTCGGCCATTTTCTCGAAGTAGGGGCGCAGCGGAGTCTGGGTGCGGGACATGGGAGTCTCCTTTATTTATCGGTTGCTGACATCACCTAAAGCGAACCCGGCGATGATGGTTTTCTGGATGTTGCTGGTCCCTTCGACGGTGCGCAGGGACTGGGCGTCGCGCAGGAAGCGTTCGGCCGGGTATTCGGTGGAGAAGCCGTAGCTGCCGAAGATTTTCATGGTGTCGCTGGCGGCGTGGACGGCGGCTTCGGAGGCGAATAGTTTGGCCATGGAGGTCTGGTACTGGTTGGGGAGTCCCTGGTCTTTGAGCCAGGCGGCCTGGTAGACCAGCAGTTTGGCGGCTTCATGTTCGGCGACCATGTCGGCGATTTGGGCCTGAATCATCTGGTAGGAGCCGATCTTTTTACCGAACTGGGTGCGCTCGTTGGCGTAGCCGATAGCGGCCTGGATGGCGCCGCCGCCGATGCCGAGGGCGCCGGCGGCGCAACTGATGCGGGTGTTATTGAGCTGCCACATGCAGACCTGAAAGCCCTGGCCGACTTCGCCGAGGACGGAGTCTTTGGGGATTTGGGCCTGGCTGAAGGAGATTTCGCCGGTGGGGGCGCAGTGGAGGCCGAGTTTGGTTTCGATGGCGGCGGTGACGATGCCGGGGTTGCCTTTGAGGTTGACGATGAAGCAGGTCATCCCTTTGTTGCGTTTGCTTTTGTCGGTCATGGCGTAGACGAGGCCCCAGTCACCGACGTGGGCGTTGGAGATCCACATTTTCTGGCCGTTGAGTTCCCAGTGGTCGCCGCAGTCGGTGGCAGTGGTGCCCATGCCGGCAACGTCCGAGCCGGAGTTCGGCTCGGTGATGGCGAAGAAGCCGAAGGATTCGGCGCTGACCCAGGCCGGGATGAAGCGCTCTTTTTGTGCTGTGGTGCCGAATTTGTTGACGGTGATGGCGGGGCCGATGTTCTGCATGTTGAGCGGCAGGCGTGAGGAACCGCTGACGGTGGCGAGCTGTTCGGCGATGATGACCGATTCAAGGAAGCCGCAGCCGTTGCCGCCGTACTCTTCAGGGAGTCCGCAGCCGAAGAAGCCGAGGTCGGCCATCTTTTTGACAAGTTCGGGGCGGAAGGTGTGGTTGGCTTCGTCTTCTTTAAGGGTCGGGACGATCTCTTTCTGGGCAAAGTCCCGCGCCAGGTCCTGCATCATTTTTTGTTCATCGGTCAGTCCGAAATACATCACTTGCCTCCCAGTTTACTATTTAATAAACGTTGCGTGAGTTGTGTTTTAAGTACAAAAAAATCTTTTGTTTTTGCCGTTATCCGTTTTTATCCCTTTTATCCCTGTTAATTAAAGGGTTTGCTTTTGACTTCAAAGGCTTTTTAACAGGGATAACGGCGGATAAAGGCGGATGAAACCTTTAAATTCAAAGATAATTATCCCGTTTAAAACGCTTGTTACCCTTTAGCTCCCGGCATGAGGCTCTCTATAAGTTCCTCCGTCCAGGGTACCCCTTTGGCGAGGCCCTGACGCAGTTTGACGAAGTCGATTTCGCGGCCGGTTTCTTTGGTGCCTTCGTTGAAGGCGCGGAAGCCGGTGCGGGCTTCGTTCATCATGTTGAGTGCGAGCCAGGCACGGGAGTTTTCCTTGTTTTTGTTCCAAGCGTCCAGTTTCGGTTTACGCAGCTCTTCGAGGCTTTTGGTCATGCATTCGGGGAAGGTGTCGAGCAGTTTGGCGCAGAGGGCTTCAACCTTTTCGTCGAGCATACTGAGGTCAATCGTCCCTTCTTTGAGCAGGGCGGCCCCTTCTTTGAAGGCGGCGCCGCTTTTGAATTCACCGTGGACGATTCTTCCGTATTCGTCGAGCATGCGGTCGGTGATAACAGTCGGATTGGCGACGTAGGCACCGTTGATTTTAAGTGCGGGGACGACGTCGGCGATGATACCGAGGCGGTTGGCTTTATGGGCTGAGAACGGTTCGCACAGAGTGCCAGAGACCATGGCCTGTTCGCAGCCGATCATTACCGGGAGGAAGTCGGTGGCACCGCCGATGGCGGCGGAGCCATGTTTCGGGCCAGCCTGGCCGAAGTTAGCGAGGTCCTGGGCGATGGTGAAGTCGCACGCCATGC
>CAYQMO010000116.1:0-12277 GCA_964418315.1 uncultured Geobacter sp.
ACGGCAGATTTTGAGTCTGCTGTGTCTACCATTTCACCACTCCGCCATTTCAAATACTTGCTTTACGGTGTTTAATTGCTATTTTTAACTTTGTGAGTATACAGAACAGCGGGGTCTTTTGCAACATCTTTTGACTCTAGTGTCTTTTGACTCTAGGCATACTGATCATAAATTTTGGCTCTTAGTGTTTGTTTCAGGTTGTTGGCATTTGTTAAGTGTGGTGTGACAGGTAGAATATGAAAATCAGTATCCTTGAGGGGAAAAAAAGTGTAGGATTGATCGGAAAAAAATGTTTCTGATATACAAAACCACCACAAATAAGGACTAACTATCATGTCAAGTAAAAATTTAACCTTGAAAGATTTTGAAGCCCAATGTATTGGCGAAAACCTGCATCCGTCACCTATGAAGAGTCTCTGTTTCTGTGATAGCTACGAGCGGCTTCTCTATCATTCAAGCGTTGACGAAATTCAACAACGCATTGCCAACAGTGTAGAACCGCTATCATTTGAAGTCGCAGGCCCTCGCCGGAAAATATTCTTTGATCCTGCCACGATATCCTGCGGAATTGTCACTTGTGGCGGTCTCTGCCCCGGCACGAATGATGTTATTCGTGCCATTGTGATGAGCCTGCACCATCATTATGGTGTTAAGAATATTTACGGTTTCCGCTATGGCTATGAAGGTCTTGTCAGGCGATACGGACACGCACCCCTCAAGCTGACCACAGAACTTGTCAGCCGCATTGGAGAATCAGGTGGAACAATACTCAGCTCATCACGAGGCCATCAAGATCCAACTGAGATGATATCAACACTATCGGAACTTGGAATTGGTATTCTGTTTGCGATCGGCGGTGACGGGACGCTGAGAGGTGCGGCAAAAATTGCAGAAGAGATAAGCCGACAGGGAAAAACAATCTGTGTTATTGGCATTCCGAAAACCATCGATAATGACATATCCTATCTGCAAACCACATTCGGCTTTGAAACTGCCGTATCAGAAGCGCGAAGATCTACATATGCTGCACATACAGAGGCACTTGGAGCTCGCAACGGGATTGGCCTCGTAAAGTTAATGGGGAGAGACTCCGGATTTATTGCTGCATATACAGCGATGGCTGATTGTCAGGTTAATTATTGCCTGATTCCGGAAGCACCTTTTACATTGGCTGGACTACTTGCTGATCTTGAAAAAAGAATCCGACAACGAGGCCATGCGGTAATTGTTGTTGCTGAAGGTGCCGGGCAAGAGTTGATGGCTGACTCAGGGCAGGTCGATTCATCCGGAAATAAAAAACTTTCAGACATAGGAATCTTCCTCAAAGAGAAAATAGTTGCTCATTTTTCGGAGATCGGTGTCGAAATGACTCTCAAATATATTGATCCGAGCTATACAATCAGAAGCCAGCCGGCGAATCCACATGATACTACTTTCTGCCTGTCGCTTGGCCACAACGCAGTTCATGCCGGGATGGCGGGACGAACCAACATGGTAGTCGGATTCTGGAATCACCAATTTGTACATCTACCTATTAAACTGGCGACGAGCAACCGGAAGAAGATTGATCCATCCGGTCGGTTATGGAGCGGTGTTGTTTCGTCTACCGGGCAGCCTGCAAAACTGTAATTATTGCTAAAACGTCTTCATCAACTCACGAACCAGCGATGTAGCATATGAACCTTTCGGCAGAGTGAACTCCACAGTCACAGCGTCTTCAGATGCGTTCCAGGAGAGATTCCTGGCTGGAACCCGTAGTGGTCTGCGTTCTCCTTCCAGGCGCAAACCACCTGGCATATCAAACATGCGCAGAGTCAACCCCGATTTTTCTAAAATATCCTGTTCAAGCTCTCCGACAGCAACTTCTGTGCGCTTCATCCTGGAGCCGAACATCGGCCCAGTAGCAGATATTTCAAACGCCTTCGCTCTCCCCTGCTCTGCCTGGACATCTTCAACCAGAAAGCAGGCACCGTTTATATGTTTACAAGCAAGATCGCCTACCATGACTTCGTCAAGACGAGAGATCCTGCGAGCCACTGCCTCGTCGAACAGAAATGATTGGGCGGCAGAAAGATACAGCTTTTTCAAGCGTGGGTGAACCACTGAAAACGCTTTTTCATATTCTCCAGGGCGGCTGATTAGCCGCTGTAGCAGATCAATCTCACTTCGACAATGACGCGGGAATATTCGCAGCGCTTCGTGCAACTCCCCGCGCTGATAGGCGCTAATGGCTGATGACCACGCCTGGTCACGCACCGAATCCGGTTCGCCGATCAGGCTATTTACGCACTCCCGCCAATCCTGGCGCAGAATGGCTGCACCAATCAGATGCGAGTTCCCCTGCGCACCATAGCGCTGATAGCCGAAATAATTCGGAATGCCACGTTTATCGAGAACATCCAAAATTGTTGGCACCATTTGGGCAGCCTCACCGGAAACGCCCCGAATTACAATGCGAAAGTGGTTTCCCTTGAGATGTCCAATCTTGAGTTTGTTGGAGTGATTCTCTGCCGCAACAACTTTCACACCATCCAACTCCAGTTCAAGCGCTCTCGCAGGAGACAGCCACTGAACAGAAATTGTCTGACTGGTAACGCCAACGGCATCCTTCAAACCGGCATAGCCGATATCTTTTTCCGGAACCTTTAGTTTTTTTGCAATGCGGCTGATAGCCTCCAAGGTGGTAATTCCACGTTTTTCGATTGTCAGGTAACAATGTTCACCCAAACCGCAAGGAATATAGGAAGGAATTTCCCAGACCATAAACTCCTCGGGGGTTCCCTTAATTGTTCCTCCAATGCCGTGTATGTTTGCGGTCAGATACGGATGTATCCTTTCATCAATCACTTGAGCCCCCCGCTCTGCCGCAACGCTTCATAGAGTACAATCCCGACCGAGGTGGAGAGATTAAGACTGCGCACTTTTTCCGACGGCATCGGAATGGTGAATGATCTCTCCATATTGGCCTGGAGGAGTTCCTCCGGCAAACCTTTGGTCTCCTTCCCGAAAACGATATAATCACCCGGCCTGAACCCGGCCTCCAGGTAACTTTTGGCGACTTTGGTGCTCAGATAGAAGAAGCGTCCTTCCGGAGCTGCTGTCTGAAGCGTTTCCAGATCCGGCCACCGCTGAAGGGTAACAAACTCCCAGTAGTCAAGACCGGCGCGTTTAAGGTAGCGGTCATCTAGAGAAAACCCCAGTTTACCAACCAGGTGCAGAACTGTTCCAGTCGCAGCAGACAACCGGGCAATATTGCCGGTGTTGGGAGGGATTTCCGGTTCGATCAGAACGATATTGAATGGTTTCATATTGTACATCCAAGCCCCGGATCCACAAACAAAGTTATTTCCCAGCCAGCATCTCTGCAACCTTTCCTGCAACCTCACCTGTCAAAACCGGGCAGGCACCTTTGTGCTCCTGACGAATGATTTTACAGCAAGTCACGACGTACTTTTCCTTGAACCATCTGTGTAGTTCTTTGGTGAGGTGGGCGGTTTCCTTTTTATCCGTCAGAACAAGGCCAAGCGCGACAGTGCCGCCAGAAACTGCTCCGCAGATACATCCTGAACCGGAACCGCCGCCAAAGCCGGACACCGAACTGATTATTGACTCAGGTAGATCTGCGGCAAAACGCTTTCGCACCACCTCCAGTACCGCTTCTGCGCAATGATATTTTCCTGACCGGTAAAGCTGTTCAGCTTCCACCTGACATTGTTTGCTCACCTCAAGTTCCTCAGGTGATATTTTCTTGGTTGTATTCCAGAACATTAGCCACCATCGTCCGTTATGAAATCAGGAACAGCACTCACCAAAATTTATAATTCCAATATTGTGTTCACGAAGCCATTCGTTAATCATCCCTGAAGCACAGCCGACACCGGCATCGACTGTAATGGCTTTGACCGGACAGTTGAGGGCGCAGGCTCCGCACTCCATGCAGGCGTCGCGGTCGGAGAAGGTGACCTTTTTATCCTTTGGTACAAAAACTTGATGCGGACAGACTTCCAGGCATCTGCCACAGCCGATGCAGATGGACTCATCCAGTTGCAGCGTTACAACGTTTTCCAGATAACGAAAGCTTTTCATATCAGATACCGCCCCGCCAGAAGAAACATGATGCTGACAACCAGCGCTATACCCATGAGCGGTAAGCCAACGTGCATCTCTCTTTTAACTCCGGAGCGCGAGGTATAGGTGGAGCAGCCGGTAAAATTTAGGGTGTAAAATGAGCTTACCGCCGGCAAGGCAATGAATAGCGCAGCCGACACGGCCCCATTCCATCCGGAACCACCAGCCATGAGGTAAAACAGCCAGCTCCAGATAGTTCCGACGATGGCACCCTTGACGGCAAAGCTGCGACCCGGAAGCCAGGGGAGCAGAAGCGGCCCAAGCACAATACCAAAAAAACAGGCGCCTATGAAGGCGCATAGTCCAAGGATACCGGCTGTCATACTACCCAACAGTCCAATCACCAACAGTAGCGTTACCCCGACAATACCGATCACTTTCAATGCCATAATGATCTCAACAGGAATCAGTACCAGGCGTTCATATATGGTAAAGGTCAACTGGCGCATCTCAGGCGTGGTGACCAAACCGTTATCCAGATATTCCGGCAGGTCGGCGGCGCGAATGGTCGCATAACTCACCGAAAAACCGCAGCGTCTGGCAACCTCGTGAGCCGCCACACCTGGTGCGCCAAGAATAGGCAGAAGCAGGCGGCGATGTGAGACAATATCGGCGAGTCCGGTCGATTTGACCCTCCTGACCAGCTCACCGGTACCGAAGGTTCCCTTGCCGGCCGCACACCAGACGTTGATACCATAAGTTTCCAGCACCAACAGCCAGACCTTTCGCCCGGTAAGTGACTGGCGGACAGAGTCGTAACTCATTTTATAATTTGCCGTTACCAGCACCGGGTCAGATGACTCTGGATAACCTATGGCATAGAGACCGGGGGGGACGATATATTCCATACGCCCAATCTCCCAGCGCGCCTTGCACGCCCCCAGATGATCTGTGCGACCAAGTTTCGACGCAATACGCGCAACACTACCTGCCGGTGTTTCAAGCCAGGCAATGAAACCGGGAACCTTTTCCGTGATAATTCCACCACCGGCGGAAGTCGGCGGTCCTCAGCAAGGGGGAGTATCACTGCCGTTTCCAGTTTCGGAATTGCAGATCGCCGGTTCCTCTGACACCGGGGCATCTCCAGTATTATTCGAGTCAGACTGCACCATTAACTCCTTTTCAGCACGATTCATACTTTTGATCAAATACTCTCTGGCAGCGGCAGAACGACGACTGTGATTCTCTTCGCGATACACCACCTGCAGGGGCGCACGAGCTCTAAAATACTTGGCCCCTTTCCCTTCCGAATGTTGCCGGAAGCGTCTGTCGATATCTGTCGCGATTCCGGTGTAGAGGGAATTATCAGAACAGCGAATCATATAGACAGACCATTTCATAATGTGAACATGATTAAAAGCGGTACAGAGCCGTAACTCCCATTCCTTGCGAAGTGGCGGTCGGCAGGATCATCATGGCGCTGTTGCCCTTTGTGTGGTAACTGACAACAGCCTTCCCGACAAAGTAGCCGATTGCCCCTCCAAAGAATACATCCGAAGCCCAGTGTTTGTTGTCGTAAATGCGTGCAAAGGCGGTAAGGGAGGCCAACCCATAGGCGATTGGCGGAACGTACGGATTGTCGCCATACTCTTCGGCAAAGACTGATGCCAGAGAAAATGCCGCCGTCGTATGGCTGGATGGGAAGGAGATATCATTGGCACTCAGTCCGGAAGCGTACCATTTGCCGGATGAATCCGATATTTGAGGTCGGGGACGTTGTGTTGCCAGTTTTAGCGACACCGTGAAGACGCCGCTGATGACAAGACTTTCGGCTGCGAGCAGAGAGGACCGGCGTGCTTTCTGATCCTCGGCTAAGTGGCCGTACAGATAGAACAGGCCGAGTGATGGCAAAGTGTAGGCCGGGCTGCCGAGAGCGTTGCCAAGTGAAGCCAGTGAGTCGCCTGCCGAGCTCTGATTCCGTTGCGCAAACCTTTTTATATCAGTGTCCGCAAAATATATTCCGGTCGTTGCCGCAACCACCAAACCGGCTTTCAGCCAGTCATCACCATTCCAGTCTATGGGTGACGCCACTATTTTGCCGGTATCGGTGAAGAATCCTTTGGCGTATTCAATGGAGATCCTGTCGCTTTGAGCCGTAACAGCGCCGCTGTTTTCGTCGGCGATGACCATTCCTGGCAGGAAAAAAATGAGTGAAAACGAAAAGACAGAAAGAGCGTTACAGGCTCTCCTGATAATGAACATTCAGGCCTCCAATCGGCTGCGGGAGAAGCAATTACAGCTTTTTTTCAATTCGTTTCAACAGCAGCGAATTCAGCACAACCGATACCGATGAAAAGGCCATCGCAAGGCCAGCGTACTCCGGTTTCAGATAGATGCCGTAGTGGTACAGAAGACCGGCTGCCACCGGAATGCCGAGAATATTGTAATAGAGAGCCCAGAACAGGTTCTGCTTGATCTTGCTCAAGGTGGCACGTCCGATTACTATCGCCCGCACGACGTCCATCAGATCACTCCGCATCAGGACGATATCTCCGGTCTCTTTGGCGACATCAGTGCCGCCGCCGATGGCGATGCCGATCTGAGCCTGAGCAAGAGCAGGTGCGTCATTGATGCCGTCACCCACCATCCCGACGATCAAGCCGCGGTTCTGGTACTCTTTGACCACGTCCCGTTTACGATCAGGCAGAACTTCAGCCTCAAAGCCGTGGACGCCCGCCTGTTTCGCCACAATGAAAGCGACATCGGCGTGATCGCCGGTTATCATACAGGTGGTTATGCCCATGTTGCGCAGCTCGGTAACCGCCCGGATCGATTCTGGCCGAAGGCTGTCGGCAAATGCCGCGACGCCGACCAGAGAATTCCCCGCAGCGACATATATGATTGACTTGCCTGCTGCCGTCAACTCAGACGTTTTTTTTGCCAGCGGTGTCAGGCTGATGCCAAGTTCACTCATGAGCCGTTCGTTTCCGACCGCCAGTTGAAAACCGCCATAACTGCAGGTCACCCCAAACCCGCCGCGTTCCTCAAAATTGTCGGCATGCCCCGGTACCACACCGGCCTCCCGAGCCGCGCCAAGTGCTGCCTGAGCCAATGGATGAGTCGAGCAGGATTCGGCTGTGGCCAGACATTCGAGCAGTTTAGCCGGATCAACGCTGCGAGCGACCGGAATGAGATCGGTCATCTCCGGAGCCCCCCTGGTCAATGTACCGGTCTTGTCAAGCAGCAGCACATTGAGCCGTGAGATGATTTCGAGGGCTGAACCCTTTTTTACCAGTATACCGCGGTCAAGAGCGATCCCGCTTCCGACCATGATGGCCGTCGGTGTTGCCAGTCCCATAGCGCAGGGACAGGCGATTACCAGCACGGCAATTGCAAAGCGGAAAGCGGTCAGGAAGTCGCTGGAATAGACAACATACCAGGTCACGAAGGTTGCCGCCGACAGAAGCATGACTACTGGCACGAACCAGGCCGAAACGGTATCGGCAAACTTTTGTATCGGCGCTTTGTCTCCCTGGGCTTCACGTACCATTTTAATAATCTGTGCCAGCAGGGTCGCTTCGCCGATCCGTGTCGTTCGGATGCGCATAACGCCATTGGTGCTGATTGTGGCTCCGGAAACCATGTCGCCCGGTTTCTTAAGTATCGGCAGAGATTCGCCCGTCACCATACTCTCATTGACTGCGCCGCCACCTTCGACGACTTCACCATCTACCGGGATTACATCACCAGCTCGGACAAGAACGATATCACCAACCCTGATAACCGACGCAGGAACCTCTTTTTCACCCTCCTCAGTAACCAGAAGCGCTTTATCAGCCTGCAGGTGTATCAGTTTTTCAAGCGCTTTACTCGCCTTGCCACGGGCTCTGGCTTCAAGATATTTTCCGAGGCGGATAAACGCTATTAGCATGGCCGAAGTTTCGAAAAAAACGTCATGGTGGGTGCCAAGCAGGCCAAAGTAGGCGGCAACCGAGTAAAAATACGCGGCTGATGCTCCGAGTGCTACCAGAACATCCATATTTGCAGTGCCGTTTTTGATGGCGCTCCAGGCACCGCGATAAAAAATCAGACCGGCAGAAAACTGGACAATCGTTGCCAGTACCAGGCTTGCCTGACGAGCAGCGTTGTTGGAGTGCAGACCCATTGTCAGCATGATCGGCAAGGAGGCGCACAGTGAGAAGATAAACCAGTTGCGTTGCGAACGGAGGTCATCTTCTTGAGATGTCCTGGTTTCGTGAAGTTCTACCGGAGTATATCCGGCTTTATGAACAATGCTGAAGATTTCTGAGGCGGCGAGTTGTAGTGAATCAAAGCGGACAAAGCCTGTTTCTGTAGCCAGGTTGACGATTGCCGTGGTTATGGCCGACTGTTCGAGCAGCTTTTTTTCCAGGGTATTAACACAGGAAGCGCAGTGAAGGCCACGTACGCCAAAGGTTAGTTCGCGAACTTGTTCAGCATGTGGCGATGCTGTTTTATCTTTTATGCCCATGAATCAATTACTCCCGTGCGTGCTTCAGGCCCTGTAATATAGCGTCGGCTGCAAACAGGTTATTCTCTTCCATCCAGGATTTGAGGCGATTAGAAAGGAATTTATCCTTCAATAACGCAAAACGCTCTTCCTCGTGCGGGTAGAACGAAAGAATGTCTTCAGTTTTACCGAAAGGTTTTCTGCCGGCCAGGGAGTTATTAAGGAGAAGCCTCAATTCGGGATCGGAAATCAGCTCAATAAATTCAGAGGTGATCTGTCGTTCGCTCTGATAGTCGAACGGGGGAATTTCCAGAAAACGTTCGCCGTTGCGCTCAAGTTGTAGCCTTACCTCATTGTTGTCAGAGGAAGATGGCACAGAAAAAATGTCACCGGTCAGTCTGTCAAGATAATACGCTTTGTCAAGATGTCCGCTGGTAAAGGCGCCGAGCAGGTCTTCCAACGATATTTCAACACTATGAATTGATGCCATTCATTCCTCCTGAAACTAATTTAACGGTCATTTTAATTTAGTACTTCGCTCTTCTTGTTGACTTTTTACTCCGTATCGAAGCACAATCCGAGCCATGCGAGCCATATTTATTGCTGATGCCCATCTTGTTTCCCCGGAAGCTCTCAATTTCCGGCTGCTACTCCGATTTCTTGGTGAATTGGAGGGAAAGCTGGATACCCTCTACATAGTTGGCGATCTGTTCGACTTCTGGCTCGGGTTCCCATCCCAACCCTTTAGCCACTATGACCCTGTACTTAATGCCCTGGATCGACTGGTGCGAAGCGGTTGCAGGCTGGTCTATTATGAAGGGAATCATGATTTTCATCTTGGCGATGTTTTTTCGCAGCGGCTTAATGCCAAAATTCATCCGGAGCCTTCCATTGAAACTGTACAAGGAAAAAATCTCTACATCTGCCACGGAGACCAGATCAACCGGGAAGATCGTGGCTACCTCTTGCTGAGGTTTCTTCTTCGTACCGGTATGGTTGCCGCCGCCGTCAGGCATTGTCCCGCAGCATGGGGTGAGAAAATCAGGAGATTTCTGCAAAAACGAAGTCAAGCCGGTTATTCCGCAAAAACGTCACGCTGGGACTATCGTCAAATCCTTCTTGATTTTGCCGATACCGTGCAAAAAAAGGGGTGTGACGGGCTGGTCGCCGGCCACTTTCATCTCGCGCTGCTTAAAAAAACCACTGAGACAGCGTTTACCATCCTTTCTCTCGGAGACTGGATGGGGCAGTTTACATATGGTGAAATGGTTGATGGTGAGTTACGCTTGATGACATACTTGGCAGATGAACCATAAACCGGGGCGAACGCAATTCATTACTCCTTCTTGAAAAACTCTTCCAACGCCTGTTCCCCAACCTGAGATGCCTTCACCTTCCACTTGTCAGGATTGATTACCAGTGCAACCAGTGCGATACGGGGGTTCTGTATCGGTGCAAACGCGGCAAACCATGAATAGTGCCCCTTTGGATCCATGCCATTGATCGATCCGGTTTTAGCCGCTATCGTTACATCCAGGAGTGGACGACCCTTCCTGTCATGAAAAGCTTTCCGCGATGTGCCGGTAAGTACGGTGCTGGAAAGCATTCGTGTCAATAAGGCCGATGTCTCCGGCGTGACCAGGCGGCGGAGCTCGCGGGGAGTAAACTGCTCTTTTTCAACCCCCTGCCGGTCAATAATGCTGCTTGTCAGTCCGGGAACCATCATCTTGCCGCCATTGGCTATGGCCGACATAATAACCGCAGCGTGAAGAGGTGAAATTTTAACATCGCGATCGAGCCCAGCTCCCATGAGCTGGAGACCGTGATTACTAGCCGGTTCCGCCGCCTGACTCGGTTTCACCGGGATGTCAGGCAACAATTCCTGATTAAATCCGTATCTGGAGACTGAAGCCATCACGGAGGACTTGCCGGCAAAGTCGCTTGCTATCCGGCCATAAAGCGGGTTAATTGATTTTCCCATGGCAAAGGTGGCATCCATGCGGTTGTTCCTGCCGCGCGGGCTTATATCCCAATATCGCGGATTTTCGGAATGTGCCCCCCCCCGGAATTCGATAACCGATTCAGGGCTGATCTTATTGTTTTCAAGCGCTGCAGAAGCTGTAATTATCTTAAATAATGAAGCCATTGGATACAGATCGTAGACTGAATGTTGCGGCCAACCAGGATCAATTGACGAGTACGAAGTCATACCAAGAACGCGACCCGAAGCCGGTTCGATTGCGACAAAAACGCCGTACGGCACTTTGTTTTTAGCAAATAAATCGTAAACCCTCTTCTGTAAATCGCCATGAATAGTATAGATAAGTTGGGATCCATCCGGATTAAGGGCTGATATGCGGGAACCATTTATTTCCACCTTGGCAAGTAAATCGCCTGCTGCTTCAAAGCGACTGGTGGTGGCAACCGGAGTTTTTGCCGCTTCGGCCTGCGTGGGGGCATGGGCGGAGAGCGAAGCGCCCCAGGTGCGAATCTGCGAAAAAGCGGATTCGGCCTTGCGGAGTGCAAAAAACGAGAGAGGAACCAGAGCCAGAACAATGGCAAAGAAAAGCAGAGCCAGTTTCATCTGTTGCAGTCGTTTTCCTTCAAGAACAGGCAGCCTGAAGCGAGACGGGGCGTCGGGTGATTTCAGACGCCGGTTACGTGCTACCCCGAAAAAACCGAAACCGGATGTCGATTTATTTTGTGATAAATTTTTAAAATCCTGCATGATGTTCCATTCGTTTACACCATCCGGAAAGAATTAATCCGGTTAATAAAAGCGATCAGCATACCGTAGTGATGATGGTCAAATAACAGGGAAATACGCGGCAGCAGCGCGAGATCCGGTTCGTCGGCCTCTTCCGGGAACGCCTTACAGCAGTGGATTTGATCACCATCTACGATAAGTCCGGAAAACTCTTCCGCGAGAGTTGCTATCTGGGCAGGTGAAAGAGCTTTCTGCAATCTGATAACCAGACGGTTTTCAATAAATCGGAGCGAATGATAGGTACGGTAAAATGTGTTGATAGTTTCGAGTGCTTCATTTTCATTTTTTGTGATAGTGAAGATGGAAAAATCTTCTTCCGAGATATAACCCTGAACCAGTAAGCTCTCCTTGACAAAATGAAAAAAACGCTCCCAGTAACCTTCTTCGTCGTCCATCAAAATCAGTGGCTTGGGTGATGTCTTACCGGTCTGTATGAGGGTAAAAACTTCCATAGCTTCGTCAAGAGTTCCAAAACCTCCCGGAAAGACTACAATTGCATCAGCTTCCTTAACAAAGGCCACCTTACGGGTGAAAAAGTACCTGTATGTTATCAGGCGTGGATTACGGTACATGATCGGATTAGGCTTCTGTTCAAAAGGGAGCCTTATATTCACGGCAAATGAATTGTCGCTCCCTGCCCCCTCGTTACCGGCCTGCATAATGCCGGAGCCACCACCTGTGATAACCATATAATTGTTCTCAGCCAGACTGCGACTGAAACGAACACATTTTTTATACATTTCATCGGCCTCTCCGGTACGGGCGGAACCGAATATGGTAACTTTTTTACGGTGACGGTATGGAGCAAACACATTCGTTGTGAAGCGCATTTCCCGCAGAGTGCGATTAATCAGCTTCAAGTCTGCAAGATAATTGATATCCTGGCCGACTCTAAGCGTTGTGAACAGCATCTCTTTTATTATGGAGGGATGGTGGATGCCACCATACTCTTC
>CAYQMO010000117.1:0-12268 GCA_964418315.1 uncultured Geobacter sp.
TATAAAATAGTTTTGGTATGTAATAATCCCGTCTTCAA
Organism: uncultured Geobacter sp.; assembly: GCA_964418315.1. GTDB lineage: Bacteria > Desulfobacterota > Desulfuromonadia > Geobacterales > Pseudopelobacteraceae > JACRCG01. The sequence goes on from CAYQMO010000117.1 coordinate 39, forward strand.
TAAAGCCGCCGGTGTAATCATACAAATTAGATGGGTTAAATGTTTCAGATTTCTTAAACGCAGAAACTAAATTGAAATATGAATCATCAATAAAGGCATTCGGGGATGACAACTATTTTAGCGGAAGATTCGAAAGAATCAGGTGAACACCTCGATCTATTGCCTTTCGTTGCGTCGCCGCGCCGTTGCGTGAGACAAGTGTTTATAATAAAATTGTCGTCTGCTCCGTCATCCGGACTGTTCAACCTGAGACAGGAAGCATGACAACAAAGGTGGTTCCTTCCCCCACCCGGCTCTTTACCTCAATTTTCCCGCCATTATTTTCAATAATCCCGTACGAGATAGACAGCCCGAGTCCTGTGCCTTCAGATTTGGTTGTAAAAAATGGATCAAAAATCCTGGCAAGAATCTCTTCAGGAATACCATTACCATTATCTTTGAGAGCGGAACAGGCATTCTTCCCGTCTGCAGACAGGTACGTCGATATTTCCAGGTCCCCGCCATTAGGCATTGCCTGGCCTGCATTAATAACCAGATTCATGAATACCTGACGGATCTGATTAGGGTCAACTGATATAAGCGGCAAACCGCCGCTGAATTTTTTACTGATGACGATATTCTTGAAATCAGGCTGGTTGTGGAAAAATGTGACAACTTCATCAAGAATTACGTCAAGAGTTGCAATCTCCTTTTCCGGTAAAGATTCCCGGCTGAATTCAAGTAGGTTTTTTACTATGCCTGCGCACCTTTTAGTTTCTGAAATTACTCTTTCCACATCTGGCTTTAGAGCTGGATCAAGCCTTTTGTCACTGTTAAGTATTGAGGCATAGAGAAGAATTCCGGTCAACGGATTATTGATTTCATGTGCAACTCCCGCCGAAAGAGTACCTAAAGAAACAAGCTTCTCTGAGCGGCGCAAATGTTCTTCCATATACATAAGCTCTCTGCTTCGCTCTTCCACTTTGCTTTCAAGACTAATCGCCCACTCTTTCAACTCTTTCTCTGCCTTGCCGAGACTCTCAGTCATACTATTGACCGATTCCGATAACTCCCCAAGCTCGTCCCTGCTTGATACTAGAACTCTTGACTCAAGATCCCCCGATGCAACCTGATTACTGTGCCTGAGAAGCCTCTGAACGGGGATATCAACAAGATAATGTGTTAAAACAGTTATCAGCGCACCGATCATCAACAGGAGCAGACATGTCAACATGACAAATTCCAGGCGATATTCGTGAGATTTATGCCTGAGCGTTTCCAGTGAAATCGATATATCGAGAAGCCCCAGCACTGTGTCACCCTTACCATGAAAATGGCAGGATGCAGTAAAACAGGCCGGTTGGTTATAAATTGCTTTTGTAAAGCCGAGTGCTTCCTGGCCGGATCTGGTTATAAAGAGACGACTCCGGTTCATTGATGGTGCAGATATGCCGGGACTTGCAGAATTGTGACACATAATACATTCGTCTGCATGTTTGCCGATGACGGCACCAATTTCCCCCTTAATATTTGAAAAAGCCACCTTCCCTTTTTTATCAATCAAGCGGATGTGTTCGATATTTTCACTTTCGGCAATTCTTCCAATCATATGATAAAGGCTGGTTTTATCGTTCGTCAGCATGGCGTCGAATGCGCTCTGATTGATTATGTCCGCAACTTCTTCCGCATTTGAAACAGCGTAATCTATCATTGCCTTTCTGAAGTTTTTAAGATTGACGTAATCCAGCAACCCCATAAAAACAATCAGGATTATCGATGTGGCAAAGGTAAGCTTCGCAATGAGAGATACGCGTATTTTCATCTCTAATTTCCTTCTGATGCACCAGTGGCGGTATTTCGGATAAAGGAGAACAAGCTACGTATAGCTTTTCTATACTTTCCGCCGGATTCAGAAAAGAAGAAAATGAGGTTATTTATCACTACTGCAGTTAACAACATGAAATAACAGCATTAATTTAAAATGTTTCCACCAGGCGCCTTTTGGCATAATCGATGCTTTGTGTATACAAGTGAAAAAATTGGAGAGGTTTAGTCATGTGGCAACCAGATGAACGCTTCTATGTAAAATTTCATATCGCAAGCTCAATAGCCACGCTTGTTTGTGGTGTGGCTATTATTGTTATTTGCCTCTTTCCTTCATTTCTCCCTGGAATCCACAGATTGCTGGTTGATGACCGTGTTGGTACTGTCATACCGTATCTGATATTTATCGCTCTGGGGGAGTCTGTCTTTTCGATCTGGTATTTCCTTTTTAGAAAAGGAAGAAAAATCTAATTTCATTGCGTTATCTGCATTAAAGTGTAATGAATTGCCTGCATGGATCCTTGGCTCCACGGGAATTACTCCGCTTCCTCGGCTGATCTTTCGACACGCGCCCTCCCCTATCACCCCGGACAGCCCACCTGGTCAGACAGACTTAGTTTGCAGGTTTGAATTGACTTTTCAGAAGCCATGTTCTACAAACATCTACCTTAAAGAGGAGATTTATATGAGTGATATCCCTGTAACCTATAAAGATTCCGGGGTTGATATAGCCGCCGGAAACAATTTTGTAAATCTGATCAAACCGCTGGTTAAAGCCACGTCACGACCGGAGGTACTTGCTGACATCGGTGGATTCGGAGGTTTGTTTGCCCTTAACACCACCAAATATAAAAATCCGGTTCTTGTTTCAGGAACCGACGGGGTCGGAACAAAGCTTAAGGTGGCGTTTCTTGCCGATCGGCATGACACTATCGGTATTGATCTTGTTGCCATGTGCGTAAATGACATCATCGTTCAGGGAGCTGAACCGCTTTTTTTTCTCGATTATCTTGCCACTGGAAAGCTACTGCCTGAAAAGGCGGCTGAAGTTGTGAAAGGTATTGCCGAAGGGTGCAAACAGTCCGGCTGTGCTCTGATCGGCGGAGAAACGGCTGAAATGCCCGGTTTTTATTCTGAAGGAGAATATGACGTTGCCGGGTTTGCCGTCGGAGTGGTTGACCGGGATAATATCATTGACGGGTCGTGTATTTCTGTTGGCAACAAGCTGATCGGGATAGCTTCGAGCGGATTACACAGTAACGGTTACTCACTTGCCAGGACTTTGATATTTGATCGTTTAGGCTTAACCATTCATGACGAATTCCCCGGCTCCGGCGTCTCTGTCGCTGATATGCTTCTGACTCCGACGCGAATATATGTCAGATCCATCCTCAACCTGCTGAAAGATTTTTCCATAAAAGGTATCGCCCATATAACCGGTGGAGGATTGCTGGAAAATGTTCCCAGAATTCTTCCGAAAGAGTGCCAGGCTCATATCAATATCAACAGTTGGGCGCACTCCAATTTTTTCAGTGTGTTACAGAAGGCCGGAAACGTAGAGCAGGGCGAAATGTACCGAACCTTTAATATGGGTATAGGTATGGTTCTTGCTGTCGCAGCAAATCAGGCGGAAGAGATAATCGACCGACTGAAAGGTCTTGGTGACACAGCGTGGGTAATTGGTGACATTACCCTCTGTAGAATTGGTGAAGAGCGAGTTGTGTTGGTGGAGGAGTAAGTTATGGCAGGCAACGCGCCCTGTCGTTTGGGGGTACTGGTTTCGGGGAGCGGTACCAACCTTCAGGCAATTATTGATCGAATTATTGCCGGTGAAATCAGAGCTGAAATTGCCTGCGTCATCAGCAACAGGCCTGACGCATTTGCCCTTAAACGCGCTGCCCGACACGGTATAACGGCCATTGTCCACGAGCAGACAGCATTCCCCGACAGAAGATCATTTGATGCTGCAACGGTCGAAATATTACGCAGCTATTCGGTAGAACTGGTGATTTTGGCCGGTTTTATGAGAATTCTCACCGATGTTATGGTTAATGCCTTTCCAAATGCAATCATGAATATTCACCCTGCCCTATTGCCGGCCTTTCCCGGTCTCCACGCCCAGCAGCAGGCGCTTGACTACGGCGTACACTTCTCCGGCTGCACCGTTCATTTTGTTGATTGCGGCACCGATACCGGCCCGATTATCCTGCAATCGGTTGTACCGGTTGAGCAAGATGATACCGAAGAAACTCTATCCTCACGTATTCAGCAGGTTGAACATCAAACTTTTACCGAAGCAATAAAGCTGTTTGTGGAAGGAAAAATTCAGATAGAAGGGCGTAAGGTTCGCAGATTACCGTGACGTTATCTCCTCAAGGGAAACAATATGCGCATCGAAAGTGATTTTCTTGTCATAGGGAGCGGTATAGCCGGACTCTCCTTTGCCCTCCAGGCAGCCGACCATGGCAGTGTTGCCATTGTTACCAAACGTGATATTTCTGAGTCAGCTACAAAATATGCGCAAGGCGGCATCGCTTCCGTGTATTCAGCCGATGATTCGTTTGATGCTCATGTCGAGGACACACTTGTCGCGGGAGCCGGAATCTGCCATGAAGATGTTGTCAGGATGGTTGTTGAGGAGGGTCCACAAACCATCAGCAACCTGATTGAATGGGGCGTAAAGTTTACCACCAGCGGCGAAACCTACGACCTGACCCGGGAAGGTGGGCATAGCGCACGGCGTATTCTTCATGCTGAAGACATCACCGGACGTGAAATTGAGCGGGCACTGGTCGCTGCGGTCAGTCAGCATCCAAATATTACCATCTATGAAAATCATATCGCCATTGACCTGATTACCTCTACAAAGATTAAACTACGTGAAATGGAGCAGAACCGCTGTCTTGGAGCGTATGTTCTTGATATTTCTACAGATATTGTAGTGACCTTCAGCTCTAAAATCACCATTCTAGCCTGTGGAGGCGCTGGAAAGGTTTATCTGTATACCTGCAATCCGGACATCGCTTCCGGAGATGGTGTAGCCATGGCGTATCGAGCCGGAGCCACAGTTGCCAACATGGAATTCATGCAATTCCACCCGACCACACTGTTTCATCCGCTGGCAAAATCATTTCTTATTTCTGAAGCGGTACGTGGCGAAGGGGCGATCCTGCGCCGACACGATGGCACCGCATTTATGGAGAAATATCACAAATTGAAAGATCTGGCACCCAGGGATATTGTCGCCAGAGCCATAGATAATGAGATGAAAACCAGCGGTGATGACTGTGCCTTCCTTGACATAACGCACGAACCTGCTGACGTCGTCCGCAACCGTTTCCCCAATATATACCAGACCTGTATGGATTTTGGCCTCGATATGACCAAAGAGTGGCTTCCGGTCGTTCCTGCCGCCCATTATCTCTGTGGAGGAGTAGCGGTTAATTTTGATGCTGAAACAGATATCCCCGGTCTCTATGCTATCGGTGAAACGGCCTTTACCGGTCTGCACGGAGCCAACAGACTGGCAAGCAACTCGCTTTTGGAGGCTGCCGTGTATGCCGGTCGCGCATTCCGTCATTCAAGCAGGGCTATGCCTTTATTATCTTGTGATCATCGGAAAATACCGGCCTGGGATTCCGGTACCGCTACTGACAGTGATGAGATGGTGGTGGTCTCCCAGAACTGGGATGAAATACGAAGAACAATGTGGAATTACGTCGGTATAGTCCGATCTGATAAACGTCTGGCACGAGCCATGAGTCGCATAAAGCTGATTCAGGGGGAAATTGATGAGTATTATTGGAACTTTAACGTCACATCAGATTTGATAGAGCTTCGTAATATCGCAACGGTGGCAGAACTGATCATTAACTGTGCGCAACAGCGCAAGGAATCCAGGGGACTCCATTATAATCTGGATTATCCGTTCCTTGATGATAAGAATGGTAAAGTGGACAGCTTTGTGAAAAAACAGTTCTGAAAGAGGGAGTAACCGTGGATATCAATGAAATTCGTAAACGGATTGATCTTCTTGATGATGTGTTGCTTCGAATTTTCAATGAGCGTGCCAGATTAGCTCTTGAAATCGGCCACGCTAAAAAAGGGCTTAATCTCCCGGTCTTTGATCCGGCACGCGAGAAACGGATTTTTAATCGCATGAAGGATGAGAACCCCGGGCCACTGGATGATGGGGCAATAGTAAGGATGTTTGAGCGTGTTGTTGATGAATCCCGGCGTCTGGAGCGGATTATGTCACATAAAGAAGAAGATTAAGGGGGAGCGCATATCATGTTGATTATCATGAAGACGCATGCCGCAGAAACAGCACTTGATTCCATAAAGGAATATCTGATTACCCGCGACTTTGATATACACCAGTCAACAGGAGCTAACCGCACCATCATAGGTGTTATCGGTGACACCGGAACGTTGGATGACCATGAAATTGAAATCATGGATGGAGTCAGTCAGGTAGTGCGAATCAGGAGAGATGATTAGCAACAGGTTCCGGCAGTGACCGTCATGATTCGTAGATCCTCGGATATGAATGACAATTTTCTTGACACGACTTGCTGGATAGTGCTAGATGACAGTTTCAATTTTGTTACTTACTCAGAGAGAAAATTTGGAGGTGTAGTTTGGCTCATCATAAGTCAGCAATCAAGAGGATCAAACAGACTATAAAGAAGACCGCACGTAATCGTCATGCTTCATCGACGCTGAAAACATATATCAAGCGCGTTCGTGAAGCGGTTGAGTCAAAAGACAAGGATGCCGCCGTTGCCGCTCTTAAGGTAGCTATTCCTGTAATTGACGCAACAGCGACGAAGGGTGTCATACACAGTTCGACTGCATCGCGCAATGTTTCCCGCCTTACAAAACTGGTAAATACGCTCGGCTAATTTATAAACTCATCATAAGTTACAATAATTTGTCATCCCCCGATAACGATAATGGCGTTCGGGGATGACATTTTTTTTTGCGTATGGATTCAGTTCTCCCTTGCCAAATCAAATCGTCGGAAATATTCCAAACGGCACCAGTTTTCGACATCAACCAGTGATTGAAATGCTTCACGAAAATCGTTTGTTCCGGTGCTGAATACTCCGTGCCCGTAGACAATTGCCGTTCCGGTAGTTCCGATTACCGGCGGGACGTTTCTGGCTATGCCGCCGGCACCTATTTCACCTGCGACTACCGGGGTCTCTCCCAAATAACGAACTTTAGTGCAATCCTTCCAGCAGTCCGTAGTGTGACACGACCCTTTTTCGTCACATACCATGCTCATGACAACCGCAAAGCGCGGGTGACCGTGCAAAATTGCCCGACAGCCGGTTATCTCAAAAATAGAGCGGTGAGCAACAAGCTCACTGGATGCGGTGATGCCGACCGTCGAGCTGTTTTCAAATGGAACCGGATCAATGCAGCCGGGGAGTTCGTCCAGGCTCGATGCGGTCTGCGAAATATAGATCAGGTCGCCGTTTGAATACGAAATATTGCCAAAAAAAGAATCGACCAGCCGCCTCTGCACGGTATATCGTCCAACAGCGACAATCTCACTCAGGATGGCACTCTTTTCAAGCAAAGGACCTGATTGAAACAGAAGCCCATCGGCTGAAAGGGGGAGGAGCGACTCCCGGCGAAAATGGCAGAAGGCCTCCTCTTCGCCCGGAATCATAAAGCCGCATTCAAGAATATCTTCCAGATATTTGATATACGTCGAATGAAAAACCGATGACCAGTTGATATAAGCCTGTTCGACCGTCAATGCCCCGACAGCCATAATTCCTATACCTTCAACGATAATCCCCTTGCGGTTTCCCAGCAGCAAGGCAATTGTCTTCTCAAAATCAAATCCGAGTGCATTTTTGCGAACGATGGGAATATCATGCAGAAACGTGCGGGTTTCTGTGTCGCGGGGGACGACGGTCTGTTCAAGAATAGCGGATCTCTGAATGAGAAACTCTGCAAACGGCAGCGAGGGTTTTGCGGCTGCGAGGGCGAGACAGTTGAGGTGGGAGAGCACCCTTTCAGCAAGATCTGCCAGAGCCGGTTCTCCATCTGAAATCATGATATCGTCCTGAGCAGCAAACGCGATCTGCCCAGAGAGTGCTGAACCATCTGCAACCATTTTTGTACTGTATTTTGCTATCTGGTCACGCATCAGGGGATAGAGGCGGGAAGATTGGTAAAGAGGATTGAACCGTCTGAAAGGGTTTCACTCCTGAAGCGGGCAGCTCGATGACTGCTGGCGACAAGTGGTAATTTCGGGAGGGTCACGCCGCTGTCAGGAAGAAATGCTGCGGTGATGTTTGTACCATCCTGCCAGGCCTCAAAGTGGAGATGCGGGCCGGTTGATCTTCCGGTAGAGCCGGACAGTGCCAGTGTGGTTTCAGCATTAACCTGTTGCCCCTCTGCAACCTTGATAAGACTGTTGTGGGCGTATAACGTGATAATACCATTGTCATGTTCAACAACAACGGTATTGCCGTACCCGGAACGGCTGCCACTATAAACAACAACACCGGAAGCAATCGCATTAACGGGAGTGCCGGTCGGGATTGCGATATCAACGCCATTGTGATGTCGCCACACGCCGTCGATCGGGTCTATTCTCATGCCGATTTTAGATGTTATCGTGCCGCCAACAGATGGTAGATGAGGTACGAATGTATTTTGTTCCTGTTTTTGCTGCGGTAGTGACGCTGTTACCGCTTTCAAGGCAATTTCATCCAGAGAAATATTGTGACTCTTCTGTTTCTTTGGATTTGAACGCTTACCAGAGGCGGTGGAAGGTCGATCCTTGATGATTACAGTTGCTCTCTTATCGCTTGGCGCGTCGGTAAAAGTTTCAACCCCATCGATTGTTACAAATCGGTAAATATCTGCTTCAGCAAAACTGTTTACAAGGCATAAAAAAAGTGATAGAGGCAGGAAACTCAAGCGGCGAGGTATCAACAGCCCAAGCGGAAAAATATGAAAACGGTGTGCAGTCAATTTTGCTTGTTGTTCGCGATATTTTCTGATACTTGAGTTCATACAGGTTGTATAACTTATTTTGGAAAATAGATCAATTCTTCTTCAAAGTGCCTTGAAGTTTATTGACTTAATTATTTGCAAATGTTTTTGCGAGTGATTGTTTATTAAGCAAATTGAGCGCGTTGAGTTGCGTTAAATTCCAGGCATTACTCCTAAGTATTTGAAAATCGCCTTATATTTTCTCAGGCAATAATTTGGCAGGAAGCTTGCTTCTCTGCCCATGAAACTGTCACTGATATCAGAAACAACTCAATATGCTTATTTATTTTATATTCAAATTAAGTGACAGGAGGTACTACCGTGAAAAAAGTCGAAGCGATCATAAAACCGTTTAAGCTGGATGAAGTGAAAGAGTCGCTCAATGAAATTGGTGTTCAGGGGATTACAATCAGCGAAGTAAAGGGCTATGGAAGACAGAAAGGTCATACAGAGCTGTATCGGGGGGCGGAATATGTTGTTGACTTTATTCCTAAAATAAAGCTTGAGATTATCGTTGCCGATTCAATTCTACCGCAAGTAGTCGGAGCAATCGAAAAGTCTGCCAAAACCGGTCGTATCGGCGACGGAAAGATATTTGTTACCAATGTTGAAGAAGTTATCCGTATCAGAACCGGAGAAACCGGAGAAGATGCGTTGTAATTTAATACCAAACATAGAGAGGAGTGACAGATGACACCAAAGCAAGTAGTTGAATTTGCAAAAGAAAACGGCGCAAAGATGGTTGATTACAAATTTATGGATTTTATCGGTACCTGGCAGCACGTATCAGTTCCTATTTCCGAGTTTGACGAGGACACCTTTGAGGAGGGACAGGGTTTTGACGGTTCTTCTATTCGCGGCTGGCAGCCGATCCACGCCTCCGACATGATCCTTCTTCCCGATCCGACAACCGCAAAGATGGATCCATTTATCAAGGTTCCTACAGTGTCCATTATTTGTGATATTTTCGATCCTATCACGAAAGAGGATTACTCTCGCGACCCACGTAATATTGCAAAGAAAGCTGAAATGTATCTGAAGTCAACAGGGATTGGCGATACCGCCTACTTTGGACCGGAAGCAGAATTTTTCATATTTGATGACGTTCGCTATTCCTCAACCACCAACCAGTCTTTCTTTGCTGTTGACTCTTCTGAAGGCACCTGGAACAGCGGTCGCGAAGAGTTCCCCAATCTTGGTTACAAGCCTCGCCACAAGGAGGGGTACTTCCCCTGTTCGCCGGTAGATTCCCAGAATGATCTGCGTAACGAAATGGTTGAAGTGCTTCAGTCAGTCGGTATCCGTATCGAGTGCCAGCACCACGAAGTTGCAACCGGTGGCCAGGCTGAAATCGATATGCGCTTTTCTTCATTGGTAGATATGGCTGACCAGCTTCAGTGGTTCAAGTATATCATTAAAAATGTTGCCTACCGCAACGGCAAAACCGTAACGTTCATGCCGAAGCCGCTTTATGGCGACAACGGTTCCGGGATGCACTGTCACCAGTCAATCTGGAAAGATGGGCAGAACCTGTTCGCCGGTGACAAATACGGCGGGCTTTCCCAGATGGCGCTCTGGTATATCGGCGGTATAATCAAACATGCCAAAGCACTCTGCGCAATTACCAATCCCACAACCAACTCCTATAAACGACTGGTTCCAGGTTTTGAGGCTCCGGTAAATATGGCCTATTCAAGCCGTAACCGTTCCGCTTCGCTCCGAATTCCGATGATGTCAACCAACCCTAAAACCAAGCGTGTTGAATACCGTACTCCTGATCCGTCATGTAATGGTTACCTGGCATTCGCTGCAATGCTGATGGCAGGTCTTGATGGTGTGGAGAACAAAATAGATCCGGGTCAGCCGCTTGATAAAGATATTTACGGACTCTCTCCGGAAGAGTTGAAGGATATTCCATCTGCTCCGGGTACTCTTGAAGAGGCGCTTAAATGCCTGAAGGACGACCATGAGTTTTTGCTGAAAGGTGATGTATTTACCCCGGATGTTATCGAGAAGTGGATTGAGTACAAAATGGAGGCTGAAGTTAATCCGGTTCGTATGCGTCCGGTACCACTTGAGTTTGAGCTGTACTACGATATTTGACAAAATGGGGCATTTTGAACCATTTTGAATGTTTTAGAAATATAAAGAAATAACAAGATAAAACATACATTTAGAGCTTAACTTAGTACCAATTAGCCGCTAATCTTTAAGAAAGGATTAGCGGCTTTTTTAATTCAAGTCCTTCTTAATTCCTAACAACGTGCTGTCGTAATAGTTGCCGACCAAATGCAGGTAGGGGGATGCTGTAACATTCAGAGGAAGCTGGGCCGATATACCGGCATTGGCGACAAAAACCGGCACAAATGCACTTCCGCTCCGTTTTGGTCGTTATTCATAGGATTATTGACTCTGAATGCTGGGATGTAGCTGCGGCGGGTAAGAATTTGATTCCGACGACAATCGCCGGTTCGCTTCGCTTGATCCGGCCTACGAACTCACAAAATCAGTAGTTTTTTGATTTCCGGATATTCCGAAAACTTGCCATCCAGACTTGCAAGTGTAGCGGATTCTTCAAGTGCAGTAGCGATGATAATTCTGTCGAATGGGTCTCTGTGAATCGGATTGAGCTCAACAGCGCGAGATGCGATTGCCGGGGTCAGCGGTAAAAGTTCGATACCCGAATTATCCAGAGCCTCACGAAACCACTCTTCAGCAGGGATTGGCAAAGTCAAGCGCCCCCGTTCCGCAGCCAACGCAATTTCATATCAAGACACACAGGAAACTGTAATGCGGTCTTCCGTCATAATGGCGTCCTTCAGGTCAGCAGAAAAACGTTCATGTTCCAGGTTTATCCACCAGTACCAGATATGAGTGTCAAGGAGAATCATGCCAGGCACTCCCAGTCGGCTTCCGGAACAATCGGTTCAATCAAATTGGCGAGCGTCTTTCCACGTCCGGCAATACGCTGAGAAGGACTACGGCGCACAGGCGCAGTTGGCTGTAGCTGCTCCACAAGTGTGATGATTACTCGTGAACGCTCAGTTTGAGGGACATCATAAAGCCAGGTAATATGCCCGTGATCATAAATGGCTTCGTAACTTTTCAGCATTATTGCCTCCTTATATCTTATCGTTCCAACGCTCCAGCGTGGGAATGTAGCCTCAGACGCTCCAGCGTCCCGTCTTGATTCCTTCTGCCATGCTAAAAAAATTAGCCATTTTTTGAAGCTGTATTCTTTAAAATCAGCATGTTAGCTACAAATTCCGCACGTGCGGAATTTTCAGGTTTTTATCCTCGTTCAAACCCGATGCACCGCTTATCACCGGGATGATTTCTACTCATACCTACACGTAAAGACACTCATGGCTTTTGTAGGGTGGGCAGGTTTTATTGTCCACCAATGT
>CAYQMO010000118.1:0-11896 GCA_964418315.1 uncultured Geobacter sp.
ATAATTGGCGTCCCCTACCGGATTTGAACCGGTGTCGCCGCCGTGAAAGGGCGGTGTCCTGGGCCAGGCTAGACGAAGGGGACGTTTGAAGCTTACCACGCTGTTCCATTAAAGGAATCAGGCCCATGAAGCGCGGAAAGGATGATTTTTATACCCAACTATTTCATGTAAGTCAATTATATTTTATAGGTAGGGGGAAATTTATTTACATAAAAATTGTTTATTGCTTGGGATACCATCGCCTAACAACAAAAGTATCACTCTGTTTTTTGCTGTAAGGCCACGCATTCATGGGGTGCCGCGTTCGCATAATTTCTGCTATCCGCTGCGGCAATGGCGTTACTGTCACTCCTCCATTACCCGGCTTGTTACATTCAAGCAGACTTTCAATAGCGGTTTGGTGATCAAGCACGATGATTACATGGCCGTTCCAGACAATTAAATCAAGCGGTTGAAGCAAATTGGCAATATCTCCGGATGATTTTCCTGCTATGGCAACTCCTTGCCCGTACGTTAGCAATTGTGCACTGTTGCGGGGAGTCCAGCCTCCGGTTGCATGATAAAGCAGTCCCGAACAATCAAGCCCCGCAAGTAGAAATCGACCTCGTTGCTCCTCACGAATATCCTTGTAGAACCATGCCAATAGTTCAGGCACACCGTCAGGCACGTTACCTCCCCAGACATATCTGTTGCCAACTGCTGCTGTGAGGCTTGAAGTTATCGCATCTCGTGACGGCAACAACGCTCGACGGGGTGGTACTGCCGACTGCGTCAGACGTAAAAAACGGCTGTCGATATACAGCCTGGTATTCTCCGGTGCGGTATAATCATCAGTTTCAACCTGGTAGATATGGATTGATTTAGATGACACTATTTTCTTAATCTTAAAAACAGTTCCCGGCAAGGCGATGTATTCAAGCTCGCGCACCTGCCCACACCGATCCGTTTTCAATGACATACCATTCGTCCCTCCAAAGACCGCTGCAAAATCGGGTGTGTTCAGCACCGGAGTCGAAATCCGTGCCACCCCGTATTCAGCAGCTTCAGCCGCTAAAAGGGTAACAAAAAAAAGTGCATTAACTAAAATTATACCTAGTTTCATACGTAAAACCCTGGAGTGGTGTTTTCGGATGATATCACCGGAAATCTGACCTTACACAATCACTTCGTCAGGCAGCTCGTTCGTATCATCCGCAGCTCGCGGGAAATGCTCTTTGAGCGCCTTGCCAAGCTTTACGATGACAGCGCACACTCCTTCAAAGGCGTGATCCTCCCTGATCATACCGGCCAGCTCCCCAGCAAGAGTCTCCCACAACTGCTGGCCGATCCGCTCATTAATCCCCCGGTCACCCAGAATCCATACCTTGTGCTCCAACGTGGAGATAAAAATCAGAACGCCGGTCTCCTCCCTGGTGCGGTATAGTTTTTTCTCAAAAAAGGCGCGAATCGCCCTCTCCCGAACCGCCTCCTCCACCCGTTTTTTTCCGACCAGCGCCAGCTTGAGCCGTGGAAAGCGCCGCATGAATAAAAGAGCCGGAAACCAGAACAGGATAACTGCCGGAATATAAGACCAGATCGTAACCTGATGCAGCGAAACGGCGGCAATAATGGCGATGAAGGCCGACAGCAGAAGGGCTCCCAAAAATTCGGTTTCCCGATAACTGTCACTTGAGTCAACTACCATGACCGCAATCTCCCCGGATGTTTCGAGTTCAGCCTGTTTTACCAGAGTGCTGATCTTCTCTTTTTCCGGTTCACTGAAAAAGTTACTGGCATTTTTTCTTTTCATTACCAATCCCCAGATGCTCCACCACCGCCAAAACTTCCACCGCCGCCGGAAAAACCGCCAAAACCGCCGCCAGATGAACCTCCGCCAAATCCCCCGACGATAAACGGCCCGCCGAATCCCCCGCCGGAGCCGCGTCCACTGCTGCCGAACAGAGATACAACCACAAGACCAAGAACAAAGCCGGCGGCTACCAGAACCGCCAGGACAAGAATCCCGATACCCGGAAATGTCAGAAAGCCGACTAGCGGCAGGCCTGCCGCACCGGCAGCGCCACCCAGAAATTTAGAAAATGCGCCGAGGAAAACAATCGCTACAAGCAGAAAAACAAGCAGAGTAAAGACCGGGTCTGCGCCCTTTTTACCCTCCCTCCGGTCGCGCGGCTGTGCCTGATACTCCCCCCGGACAACCTGAATGATAGACGAAACACCCGCCGTTATGCCGGAGTCATAATCATTTTTCTTGAATCGCGGGGAAATATCGCCACGGACAATCCTTCCTGATACAAGGTCGGTCAGTACTCCTTCCAAGCCTCGCCCCACCTCGATCCTGATCTTGCGCTCCTGTTTTGCAACCAGCAGGATTGCACCGTTATCCTTATTTGCCTGACCGATGTGCCACGCCTCAGCAACCTTGATGGAGTATTGCTCCAGACTTTCACCTTCCAGAGAGTTGATAGTAAGCACGACAATCTGCGTGGAGTCGGTTTTTTCGAAATCGGCAAGCACCTGTTCCAGTCGCCCTGCTGTACCAGGAGTCAGCATGTTCGCGTAGTCGTTAACACGGCCACGGAGCTGCGGTACCTCAAGCGCACAAGCAAGATGAGGTAGCAGCAGTAACAGCAATATGGCGAAAAATGTTTTCATATTAACCTGATTCAGGCCGGTCTAAAACTTCACTTTCGGCGCTGTCTTTGCCCCTTCATCGGCCTTGAACGGCTCTTTTCGCTCAAGATGAAGCAGCAATGAATTGGTCAGGCTGTTAGGAAAGGTTCTGATGCTGGTATTGAAATCCTGTACCGTCTTGTTATAGCGCACCCTCGCCACATTGATCCTGTTCTCTGTCCCCTCAAGCTGATTTTGCAGATCCATGAAATTCTGATTGGCCTTAAGATCCGGATAGCGCTCCACCACAACCATAAGTCGGGACAGAGAGCCGGAGAGCTGCCCCTGCGCCTCCTGGAATTTTGCCATTGCCTCCGGACTTTTCAACATCTCCTTTGAAACCTGCATCGAACCTACTTTGGCACGCGCCTCGGTAACCGCTTTCAGTGTCTCCGCCTCGTGAGTGGCGTACCCCTTGACCACCTCCACCAGATTCGGAATCAAGTCGGCTCGTCTCTGGTACGTTGCCTCAACATCTCCCCAGGCGGCAAAGACCGCTTCTTCAGCAGCCTGCATGGAGTTGTAGCCGCACCCGCTAATAGTGAAAACCAGAATCAAACCAAGCAGTAAATACATCTTCCTTTTCATAAATCCTCCTCATGGATCTTTATATTTAAACTACTTAACACAACAAGATAAAAGCGGAATAAAATTGAGCTGGACTCGGATCACCCCAGCGCCACATCTAGAATCATCATCACTGAAAAGCCCGCCATGGTCGCCATAGTTACCATGTCTATGTTCGCCGCAATCTTTTGCGATTCAGGAATAAGCTCTTCCACAACGACAAAAATCATTGCTCCGGCAGCAAAGCAGAGAGCATAGGGAAGAATGCTCTGCATCTGCATGACAAACAGCACCCCAATAACTCCGGCAATCGGTTCAACCATTCCAGATGCCTGTCCTAACAGAAAGCTTTTCTTCTGCCCCATGCCTTCTCTTCTCAGCGGCATGGATACCGCCGCCCCTTCCGGAAAATTCTGTAGCCCGATTCCGATGGCCAGCGCGATGGCGCCGCCAAGAGTGGCGGAAGGGAGGCCGGCCATGACGGCTCCGAAGGCAACACCGACGGCAAGCCCTTCCGGGATATTGTGCAGGGTGATAGCGAGAACCAGCAGGGTACTTCTCTGCCAGGAGGTTTTGATCCCCTCGCTTTGATCTGTTGCAAAACCTGGATGCAGGTGGGGAAGCAGACGATCAGTGAGCCTCATGAAAATGCCGCCCCCCATGAATCCGATTGTAGCGGTCAGCCAGGGCGTCTGTCCCATCTGTTGGGCCATTTCGATACCGGGGGCAAGGAGGGACCAGAAGCTTGCGGCAATCATGACTCCGGCGGCAAAACCGAGCATTGAATCCATGAGTTTTTGATTGACCACCTTCGCAAAAAACACGAGGGAGGCACCGGCGGCAGTAACACCCCATGTGAAAAAGGTGGCGATAAGCACCTGAGTAATTGGACTGTATTGCTGTATGAATTCAACAATCATCATTCAATCCGGAACTTCTGTATTATTGCCATGATGTTTCCTATCTGAATCCGTAATATAATCCATGAACTATCAAATTTCTAGATTATAATACTTTTTTCGCTAAACTTCATCTTTCTGACGTGATACTAATGGCTCATGATTTTACTCGCCATTGAAACATCCTGTGATGAAACGGCCGCCGCTGTTGTTCGCGACGGCCGTGAAATTCTTTCCTCCGCAATCTCTTCCCAGATCGCCATTCACGCAGCTTATGGCGGTGTTGTGCCGGAGATAGCATCCCGCAAGCATCTTGAGTCAATCGTTCCGGTGATCAATCAGGCTCTTCATGATGCCGCTGTCGCTATGGATGCGCTTGAAGGGGTTGCAGTTACCCGTGGTCCAGGTCTGTCCGGGGCGCTGCTGGTAGGTTTCTCCGTCGCCAAGGCGATTGCGGTTGCACGCAAAATCCCTTTTGTTGGTGTGCATCATATAGAAGGGCATCTGTTTGCGCCGATGCTTGAGCAGTCTATTGCCTTTCCGTTTCTGGCGTTGGTGGTGTCAGGCGGCCACACTCACCTGTACCATGTCGCAGGCTTTGGCAACTACACAACTCTTGGAAGAACCATCGATGACGCCGCCGGCGAGGCGTATGACAAATGTGCGAAAATCATGGGGATGCCGTATCCCGGCGGGGCTCTGATTGACCGGATGGCTCAGAACGGCAATCCCGACGCCATTCGTCTGCCAAGGCCAATGCTGCGGGACGGCACATGCAACTTCAGCTTCAGCGGCCTCAAGACAGCGGTACTCCAGCATATACAGAAACACCCCGTAACAGTTCCGGGACAGGAAGCTGATGATCTCTGTGCCTCTTTTCAGGAAGCGGTCTGCCATCTGCTGGCGGCAAAAACCGAGGCAGCCATACGGCAGACTGGTGCCGTCCGGCTTGTGGTTGCAGGGGGAGTCGCCTGCAATAGCGGCTTGCGCAGTCGGATGAAAGATCTCTGCGGAAAATTGGGTGTTGAACTGTTTATCCCGCACCCGTCATTATGCGGCGATAATGCTGCCATGCTGGCGGTTCCAGGAGACTATTATCTTTCAAATGGACATGTTTCATCTCTGTCGCTTGATGTTACTGCCACCTGGAATATGGACAGTATAAAGGAATCAATGTCATGAATGGCACCCGTCGCCCCCTGAAATCGCTGGGACAAAATTTCCTTGTTGATGGCAATATCATCGCCAGAATTATTCAGGCGGCCGATATCAAGCCGGATCAGGCGGTTCTGGAGATCGGACCGGGTCGTGGGGCGTTGACTAAACATCTTGCCGAACGTGCCGGACGTCTGACCCTGATTGAATTTGACCATGCCCTGGCGGCCTGGCATCGGGATCAGTATCGGGAAAACAGTGCTGTTACGGTTATTGACGCGGATGTGTTAAAAGTTGATCTTGCGGCGCTCCTGGCCGAAGTTCCGCAGAAATGGAATATCGTCGCAAATCTCCCCTACAATATTTCTACTGAAGTTCTCTTTCGCTTATACGGCGTCCATAGCAGGCTGGCACGCATGACCCTTATGCTGCAAAAAGAGGTAGGTGACCGCCTGACCGCTCCCCCGGACTGCTCTGCGTATGGTGTGACAACGGTTCTTCTCGCTCTTTGGTTTGACATAACCAGGGTTGTTGTCGTACACCCCGGCTGTTTTCATCCGAGCCCGAAAATCGATTCCGTCGTTCTGAACTTTATTCCCCGCCAAGAGGCGCGTGCTGAGGTTGGTGATGAGAACCTGTTCAGGGCGGTCGTGAAAAGTGCATTTTCCATGCGCCGGAAGACACTCTACAACTGCCTTAAATCCGCCGAAATAGCTAAATCGATCGACTGTGGAGAACTGCTGGAGGCGTGTGCCATAGACGGCAGACGGAGGGGTGAAACACTTTCTCTTGAAGAGTTTGCACTGCTGTCACGGCGGGTTACGGAGCTATACTTCATACGACTGGAGGAGACATCATAATGAGCCTTGACTCTATAAGTAAATTAAAAATTGACAAGACGGTTTTTCACCGCACAGCTAGGAGCAGAAAGCGCTGGGTAATCACTACTGCTGTAGTTCTGCTTGTAATCATAGCTGCAGCCTGGGTGTTTGACCGGAGAGGCGTCCTGATTGAGACAGCAACCGTATCTTTGCTATACCCGACGCAAACATTCACCCTGCTGAATGCGAGCGGTTACGTTGTCGCCCAGCGTAAGGCTGCTGTTGCTTCAAAAATGACCGGACGATTGGAGTGGATCGGCGTCCTTGAAGGGAGCCGCGTCAGCAGCGGGCAGATTATCGCCCGTCTTGAGAATCGCGACAGCGACGCAGTTGTCAGCCAAGGAATAGCCTCTGTTCAGAATGCCAGAGCAAATGTTGACCAGGCACGGGCCGAACTTGATGATGCGCGTCAGTTCCACGATCGGCTGAAAGAGTTGAGCGGCCAGGGAATAGTTTCTAAGGCGGAGTTTGATACCGCCGAGTCACGCTACAAGCGCAGCAAGGCTGCCGTTGCAGCAGCAGAAGCGGCGGTGCGCGTAGCGGAGTCGTCTCTTCAGGGTGCGCGGATATCGGATGATTACTCTCAGATACGCGCCCCTTTTGACGCAGTCGTCCTGACCAAGAATGCCGATGTCGGAGACATCATCACTCCGCTCGGTTCGGCCGCCAATGCCAAGGCCGCTGTGGTAACCATCGCCGATCTGGCATCTCTACAGGTTGAGGCGGATGTCTCCGAATCAAATCTGGAAAAGATCAAGGCCGGGCAGCCGTGTGAAATCACCCTTGATGCTCTGCCGCACTCCCGTTTCAGAGGGGTATTGCAGACCATCGTACCGACTGCCGACCGGACAAAGGCTTCCGTGATGGTAAAAGTCCGGTTTTTGGAGAACGATCCCCGCATTCTGCCCGAGATGAGCGCCAAGGTCGCCATCCTTTCCCGCCCGGCCTCCGCAGAAGATCAACAGGCAAAAACAGTTATTAACCCGGCGGCAGTAGTCAAGGCAAACGGCAGCGATTCAGTCTATCTTCTGGACAAGGGGCATGTCCGAATCAGGCCGGTAAAGGTTGGCGCACGTTTTGGCGAACAGGTGGAGATAAGCGGGGTCAAAGTTGGAGACAAGGTGGCGCTGCGCCCACTGGACAAGTTGAAAGACGGCAAAAAAATCAGCGTAGCGGAGAAATAGATGGCTGCGGGTTCCGAGATCGTCATCATAAAAAATGTGACCAAATCGTACCGTCGTGGCAATCAGATCGTTCCGGTACTGGAGGATATCAGTTTCACTATTCAATCGGGCGAGTTTATTGCCCTGATGGGGCCGTCCGGTTCCGGCAAGAGCACACTGCTGAACCTGATTGCCGGCATCGACAAGGTCGACAGCGGCAGCATCATCATCGGCGGTTGCGAGATCACAACCTTGAGCGAGACGGAATTAGCAAGGTGGCGAGCGGTAAACGTCGGCTTCGTCTTCCAGTTTTACAACCTTATACCGGTGCTGACGGCTTACGAAAATGTCGAACTGCCGCTGCTTCTCACCAGACTCTCCAGACGGGAGAGACGCGACCATGTCGAGGCCGCTCTGGAAATGGTGAATCTGGCCGACCGGATGGATCACCGTCCATCGCAACTCTCAGGCGGGCAGCAGCAGCGTGTCGCTATTGCGCGGGCTATTGTAACCGACCCCGCAATCCTGGTTGCCGACGAACCGACAGGGGATCTGGATCGCGTCTCCGCTGGAGAGATATTATCCCTGATGGATCATCTGGTGCAGGATTTTGACAAGACCATCATCATGGTCACCCATGATCCGCGCGCCGCCGAAAAAGCCCATATTATCAGGCACCTGGAAAAAGGGCTGCTTACGGACAGATAACATGTTCATGCTGAAATACATCCTCCGCAACGCCTTCCGCCACAAACTCCGCGCCCTGCTGACGGTAACCGGGGTGGCGATCGCCATCCTGGCCTTTGGGCTTCTGCGTACCCTGGTAGGACTCTGGTACCTTGGCGTCGAGTCATCCTCATCCACCCGACTGGTTTCCCGCAACGCCATTTCACTGGTTTTTTCCCTGCCGATTTCATACAAGGAGCGCATCCGCCAGATTCCGGGAGTCACCAAGGCAGGCGCCATGAACTGGTTCGGTGGAATCTACATCTCGGAGAAAAATTTCTTTCCTAATTTCGCTATCGAGCCGCAGGCGTTTCTAGACCTCTATCCGGAATTTCTCCTCTCTACGGAAGAGCAAAAAGGGTTTCTGCTGGATCGACAGGGTGCCGTTGTCGGCCAGAAGCTGGCTAACACGCATGGCTGGAAACTTGGCGACCGGGTTATTTTAAAGGGGACTATCTTCCCTGGACAGTGGGAATTCGTTATTCGTGGCATTTATCGCGGAGCCCAGAGAAGCACCGACGAAACCCAGTTTTTCTTCAACTGGGATTATTTGAATGAATCGCTTCGCCGCACCATCCCGAGACGCGCCGATCAGGCCGGAATCTACATAGTTGGCGTAGCCAATCCGGAAAAGGCCGCCGAGGTGGCGCAGGCAATCGACGCCTCGTTCAAAAACTCCCTCGCCGAGACCATGACCGAGACGGAAAAAGCCTTCCAGCTCAGTTTTGTCGCCATGACCGAGGCGATCATGATCGCCATCAAGATCGTCTCATACGTGGTGATCGTCATCATCATGGTCGTGGCGGCCAATACAATGGCCATGACTGCTCGTGAACGGATCTCGGAGTATGCCACCCTGAAAACGCTAGGCTTCCAGTGGCATCATATTGCTGCCGCAGTTTTTGGCGAATCATTGTTCATTGCCATTCTTGGTGGAATTGCCGGAATTTTCGGCACCTTCCCCGCTGCTCTCTTCATTGAAAAGGAGCTGTCACAGTTTTTTCCGACTTTTCAGGTAACCACGACCACCACTGTTCTGCAGCTCTCCGCAGCCATTCTGGTGGGCGCCACGGCCTCAATCTTCCCCACCTGGCGAGCCGCAACAATCAGGATTGCCGTCGGACTGCGGCGTATCGGATAACTTAAGATGAAAATACCAATTTCATACAGCCTGCGTAACCTGCTGACGAGACGGATGACCACCGTGCTGACCGCGTCCGGAATGGCGCTGGTGGTTATGGTTTTTGCGGCCACTCTGATGCTAACCGACGGTTTGAAGAAAACGCTGGTGGAAACCGGATCACCGGACAATGTGGTTGTAATACGCAAGGGTGCCCAAACCGAAGTACAGAGCGGCGTAGAGCGATTGCAGGCAAATCTGGTCGAGAGCCTGCCTGGAATCGCCATCGGTTCAGAAGGCAGCCGCCTTTTGTCCAAGGAACTGGTAGTGTTGATCAACCTCCCAAAGCGGGGTAGCAATAAACCCTCAAACGTGGTCATTCGCGGAGTATCTTCCATATCACTGGCGTTACGACCGCAAGTGCGGCTCGTCGAAGGGAGGATGCCGCAGCCCGGATCCTCCGAAATCATGACCGGATCCGGCATCGCCCGCCGCTTTCAGGGGACAGGCATAGGAGAACATCTCCGCTTCGGGATGCGCGACTGGACTGTTGTCGGGATATTTGACGGGGGAACGACCGGATTCAACTCGGAGGTATGGGGTGATGTGGATCAGCTCATGCAGGCTTTTCGCAGGCCGGTATACTCCTCAATGCTTTTCAGGCTGGCCGACAGCAGCAACTTTGAAAAGCTAAAAGAGCAGATTGAGAGCGATCCGCGTCTGACACTGGAGGCGAAGCGCGAGCCGCGTTATTATCTGGATCAGTCAGAGGCGATGTCCAAATTCCTCAATATACTCGGCATGACGTTGACCATAATATTCTCTCTCGGCGCGATAATCGGCGCCATGATTACCATGTACGCCTCCGTTGCAAACCGCGTTGCGGAGATCGGTACTCTCCGGGCGCTCGGCTTCCAGCGCTCCAGCATACTGGCAGCCTTTCTCTCAGAAGCGCTGATCCTCGGCCTGATCGGTGGATTGGCCGGTCTGTTCTGCGCCTCTTTCCTGCAACTGCTCACCATTTCCACCATGAACTGGCAGAGTTTCTCAGAACTCTCCTTTTCATTCAGCCTCACCTTAGCCACCGCCATAGAATCAATCGTTTTCTCAATGGTCATGGGACTGGCCGGCGGCCTTATTCCGGCGCTCCGGGCCGGCAGAATCAGTATTGTTGATGCGTTGAGGGAGAGCTGATTTTGGGGGGCTGCAAACAAAAGGCAAAAAAGTGTTCCTGACCCCGAGACCTGCCAGGTTTCCAAAAACCTGGCAGGTCTGCAGGCCTGCACGGTCATTCAGCAAAGGGGTAAGTTATGAATTTCACCGAATCCCACCTGGAACAGGCAACTATTGAAAGTCAGACCTGCCAGGTTTCTATAAACCTGGCTGGTCTTGGAGATGGAACCGGCGCTATCGAGAGACCTGGCAGGTCAGGGTCTGGTGTTGGCGATACTATTCCACTCAAGCCTGGGCATTACTACCATATCTACAATCGTGGCAACAACCGGGAGAATATCTTCTATGAAGAGCGGAACTACCGTTATTTTCTGGAACTATACAGAAAATACATTATGCCGGTGTGCGATACATTCGCCTATTGCCTGATGCGTAATCATTTCCACATTCTGGTACGGATCAAGGAAGAACAGACCTGCCAGGTTTCAAAAACCTGGCAGGTCTTGGAGCCACAACACGTATCACGGCAATTCTCCAATTTGTTCAACAGTTACGCCAAGTCTATCAACATCGCTTATCAGCGTACAGGCAGCCTGTTTCAGAAACCATTCCACCGTATCGAAGTGGATTCCGACAGGTATTTTGCCAGGATCATACACTACATCCATTTCAACCCGCAGAAACATGGATTTGTGGAGAATTTCAGGCAGTATCCTTTTTCCTCGTACCAGGCGATCATCTCCGGGAAACCGACAAATATCAGCAAAGATGAAGTCCTAGCATGGTTTCAGGGGAGAGATAACTTTCTGCAACTCCATAACTTACTCGGTGAAGAAGCTGATATCCGTCATCTGGTAACTGACGATTTCGATTAAACCGATAAGACCTGCCAGGTTTCAAAAACCTGGCAGGTCCACGGAGAATCCTATGAGACAATTAGACGAACAATCAATGAATCATTATTGCGCAAACTGAAATATTCTTTTGCGACCAGCCGGGATAGCCACCACCAAAACAGTAATTTTGAAATGGCCATACCCCTGAATCTAAAGAGCCTTTTCCTCCTCCGTAACCCTCTTCAACACATCTCTCAACTGGCCGGGGTTGTAAGGCTTGCTGATGATCCCCGCTATATTGTCACTTCCTATCCGTGAACTTACTTCTGCATCACCGTAACCACTGGAGACAATGATAGGCAGTTCGGGGTTTAACTTTTTCAGTTCGGCGAACAATTCATAGCCGTCCATTATCGGCATGCCCATGTCGGTTAACACGAGGGTTATGTCCGCGGCATTCTTCTGGTAGATATTCAACGCCTCCTTGCCGTTCACCGCTTCCAGCACGGTGAATCCGAATATTTCAAGAAAATTCTTCGCAAGATCCCGAATCGACTCTTCATCCTCTACCAGCAGGATTGTACCGCTACCATGCCATGGAGCAGGCGGAGCGGAGTCAATTTTATGTTCCACTCCGGTGATGTCACTTGTCGGAGCTGGGAGAAATACTTTAAAGGTTGTGCCCTGACCAGGCTGGCTGAATAGC
>CAYQMO010000118.1:11906-12159 GCA_964418315.1 uncultured Geobacter sp.
GACCGGTAAATTTGGTAGTGTAGAACGGCTCGAAGATTCGCCATTTCGTTACTTCATCCATGCCGCAGCCGTTATCGGTAACTTCAAGGCAAATATAGTCGCCGGGTGGGATCGGTTTGCCGTGGTAATCCTCATAAGCTTTAACAGCTATAACCTTAATCCTGGCGAGCGAGACATCTACTTTCCCCTGTCCTGTGCTGATGGCTTCTGACGCATTGATAATCAGGTTCATGACTACCTGCCCCAGTTGGCT
>CAYQMO010000119.1:0-12083 GCA_964418315.1 uncultured Geobacter sp.
GTAAAGAACCTGAAAGAACTTCGCGTACAACACAAAGGCAAACCGTACCGAATCTTTTTCGCTTTCGATCCGCTGCGCCAGGCAGTAATGCTCTGCGGTGGGGACAAGACAGGAGACAAGCGCTTTTACGAAACCATGATCCCTATTGCAGAACGGGAATTTCTGAACTACCTGCAAGAAATGGAGTGAATTATGGCAAAACAACTTTCAGAACTGATTAAAAAAGTTGATCCCGCTGTCGTAACTGCAGCCCGTGTACAAGCAGACCAGGAGATTTTCGAACTTCGCCTATCACAACTGCGGCAAACGGTAGAGATGTCCCAACATGATTTGGCCGTTGCTCTGGGAATATCCCAGCCTTCTGTCGCTAATCTGGAAAAGCGCGGTCACGAAGTAAAAATTTCTTCTCTCAAGCGCTATATCGAGGCTCTTGGATGTAAGCTTTCCCTGGATGTGGAACTGGCGGACGGTCGTCACATCGGCATTAATGTGTAGCTCTTCGATCACAATTGTCATTATCCAGCATAGTAAGTGGCTTTTTTATGGACATACTATGCTAAAAAACGTATTTTGTCGTCACAACACAGGTGGCTTTCATGTACGAGCAATTGCGACGCGCCATACCGTTTGAGGAATTTGACTACCAGAGCCTGCTGGAGTCGCTGCGGGGGTATGCCTATCCGCGCAAAAAAATCACTTCTCTGCTGCACAAGGAAGAGATCATCCGGGTAAAAAAGGGGCTGTACCTGTTCGGCGAAGGGCAGCGTCGCTCGCCCTACTGCCGGGAACTCCTTGCCAATCTCATCTACGGCCCCTCCTGCATCTCACTGGAATATGCCCTGCATTATCACGGCTTGACACCGGAGCGAGTTGAAACCATCACCTCGGTCTGCTGTGGCCGGTCACGCTCGTTTACTACACCGGTAGGCAGCTTCAGCTACCGCATGATCCCGCTGGCTGCTTTCAGTATCGGTATTGACCGGATAGAGCTGGCCGATGGGCGTTCTTTTCTGATGGCCATAGCAGAAAAGGCTCTGGCTGACCGGATTATTATGGAACGGGGGAGCGGCATTACCACTCAAAAGAAGCTTTTGACCTACCTGAACGACAACCTGCGCATTGATTCTGAAGCACTCCGCGTACTTGACCGTGAGACTCTTTTGGTAATCGCTGCGGCCTATCGCTCCCGGCGGCTGAAAATTCTGGCGGGAGTGGTTGAGAAGATGCAAATGGAAAAGCACTATGCATGACGCCATAGAGCGGATGCTTGCCAAATATAACCCCAAAAGTGTAGATGACACTGTTCGCGCACTACGGGAGATTATCCAGGAGACTGCACTGCTTGGGCTCTGGCGTGCCCGGTTCTTTGAGCACGCCGCGTTTTACGGCGGTACGGCGCTGCGTATACTCCACGGAATTGATCGCTTTTCTGAGGATCTGGATTTTTCCCTTCTCCAACCGGATCCGGATTTTTCACTGCACCGCTTCAGTGCGGCACTGGAGGAAGAGGTTCGGGCTTTCGGTTTTAACCTGCGGGTTGAACCGGTCACCAAATCGGTGGAAAGCGTCGTGCAATCTGCCTTTTTGAAAGCAAACACCCGCAACGAACTGCTGGTGATCGAGACTGACGAGCGCATCGCCAGAAATATTCCGCCGGGTCAGGTATTGAAGATCAAGATCGAAGTTGACACCGATCCACCGCCAGGGTTTGTGACGACGACACGCTATCTCCTTCAGCCGATACCGTTTGCGGTGCGTTGCTACACGCTCCCCAGCCTGTTTGCCGGTAAACTCCACGCTCTACTGTTTCGCCGCTGGAACAACCGCGTCAAGGGGCGCGATTGGTACGATCTGGTCTGGTATGCCACCCATCATCCGCAGTTGAATCTGCATCATCTGGAGCAGCGGATGCGTCAGACCGGCAACTGGAGCGGTGAAGCCGGGCTGACGCGAGCGGCGTTTGATGGGTTGATGAACGATGCAATAGACCGGCTCGATCTTGAGCAGGCGCGGCAGGACGTTTCACCATTTGTGAAGGATCAGCAGGAGCTTGCTATCTGGTCACGGGAGTTTTTTCGCGATGTAGCGGCCAGGATTGAGATTGTGGAAGAAAAGGGAGCGTGACAGATTATGCCCAATTTCATCTCCGAAGATACCATTGAACAGGCGATTATGAAGCGGCTGCAGCAGCAGTTCGGCTTTGAGCTGTTGAACTGCTACACCAGTGACGCAGCCGATCTGAATGATCGTTCGGGGCGGAGTGACAAGCGCGAAGTGATCTTTGCAGAGCGTTTGAAAGAGTCTGCAAAGCGCCTGAATACGGGCATCCCCGAGACTGCCATTGATGAGGCGCTGACGAGGCTGGCCGACAGACGCTACGCCATGTCAGCCATTGCCGCCAACAGGGAGATCGATGGACTCATCCGTGACGGCATCCCGGTTGAGTTTGAAAATGCACAGGGGAAGAAGGAGCAGGAACGGGTGCGGGTGATAGACTTCACCCCCGGTTCAAGCGGCAACCGCTTTCTGGCGGTCTCACAACTCTGGATAAAAGGGGAGCAGAAATACCGCCGTCCCGACATTCTTCTCTACATTAACGGCATCCCGCTGGTTTTCATCGAACTAAAAAACTCCAACGTCAAGCTGCGCAGCGCCTTTGACGATAACCTCACCACCTACCGCTCAGAAATTCCTCAGTTATTTCTCTTCAACGCCCTCTGCATCCTCTCAAACGCAATCGAAACCAAAATCGGCAGCTTTAACTCACCGTGGGAATTTTTCTTCAAATGGCTGCGGACGGAAAACGAGAAGGAAAAGGTTGATCAGGAGAAGATCAAACAGGAAGGGACAAGCGCCGAGGCAGCGATTGCCGGGTTGTGTGCGCCAGCCAGGCTGCTGGATTACATCGAAAACTTCATCATCTATCACAAGGCAACGCAGAAGATCATCGCCCAGAACCACCAGTTTATCGGGGTCAATAATGCCTTTGACGCCTTTAAAGAACGTAACAGCAAGAACGGCAAGCTGGGGGGTTTCTGGCATACACAAGGGTCAGGCAAAAGTTTTTCGATGATCTTCTACGTCCGTAAAAATATTTCGCAAACTGACCGGAAATTTCACTTTTGTCGTCATCACTGACCGGGAGGATCTGGACAGCCAGATTTACCGCAATTTTTTGAATACCGGAACGGTGCAGAAACATGAAGCTGCCAGACCTGCCAACAGTGAAGAGATGCGCAAGTTCCTCGGCCAGAACAAGCGACTGGTCTTCACGCTGATTCAGAAGTTCCGCTTTGACAAGGGAAAGGAGTATCCTCTTCTGTCCGATCGTGACGACATAGTCGTTATTGTGGATGAAGCGCACCGCAGCCAATACAAGACGTTTGCCGAAAACTTGCGGGCTGGCTTACCCAATGCCCAGTATCTGGCCTTTACCGGCACGCCGTTGCTTGGGCGCGAGCGCAAGACGAATGCCTGGTTTGGTGATTATGTCAGTGAATATAACTTTCAACAGTCGATGGAGGATGGCGCGACGGTGCCGCTTTTTTATGAAAAGCGGGTGCCGGAGGTACTGATTCAGAATGAGGGGTTGAGTGAGGAGTTTTATCAGATTCTGGAGGATGAAAATCTAGACGAAGCCCAGCAGGAAAAGTTGGAGAAGAAATTCGGTCAGGAAATTGAGGTTATCAAGCGGGATGATCGTCTTGAAACTATTGCCAAAGATATCGTTTATCACTTTCCGCGTCGAGGATATCTGGGCAAGGGGATGGTGGTTTCGGTAGATAAGTTTACCGCAGTGAAGATGTACGACAAGGTGCAATATTATTGGAAGGAAGAGCTGAAAAGGCTGCATGGGGTTATTAAAACTTCTGGTAACGACATCGAAAAAGCGAGGCTGAAGAGGCTTGTCGAGCAGATGCGCTCTGTGGAGATGGCGGTCGTTATCAGCGAAGAGGCGGGTGAAGAAGAAAAGTTTACAGCGAAAAAACTTGCCATAAAGCCGCATAGAGACCGGCTTAACAAACTTGACGAGCATGGTCACGATGTTGAATACAATTTTAAAGATCCAGCCCATCCGCTGCAACTGGTCTTTGTCTGTGCCATGTGGCTGACCGGCTTTGATGCGCCGACGCTCTCGACTCTCTATCTGGACAAGCCGATGAAGGATCACACCCTGATGCAGACCATTGCCCGAGCCAATCGGGTAACATCCTGGCAGATCAACGGCGTGACGAAGATCAACGGTGAACTGGTCGATTACTATAACGTGTTCCGTAATATGAAGAAAGCGCTCAAGGATTATGCGCAGGGTGAGGATGGATCAGACAAACCGCCAGTGCAGGAAAAAGCGGAATTATTCCGGCTGATTGACGAAGCTATCGAGATGGGGATGGGCTTTTGCCGCGAGCGGGGAATTGAACTGACGAACGTGATGGCTGCTCAAGAGGTGTTCAAAAACATCGGGCTGTTCAACCAATTCGCTGACACGCTGCTGGGGGATGACGAATCGCGCAAGGCTTTCAATGTCTATGAAAACACCATTACCTCCTTGTATGAAGCGTCAAAACCGGAAATACTGGGCAAACCGGCTGTCCGTTTTGTGGCGGTTTTTCAATATCTGCGAGGGGTGATCGACAGCATCATCGAACAGGCGGATATCGACACGGTATCTCAGCGCATCGGCGAACTGCTTGATGAAAGTGTGGTTGTTGAAAATGCGAAAAAATTCGGCATTGAGCAGGAGCGAGCCGAATACAAGATCGTGCAGAAGGGAAAAACCTGGGATCTCAGCAAGATCAACTTTGAAAAACTGCGGGAGGATTATAAAGCGACATCCTACAAAAACATCGAAATTGCCGATCTGCGAGCCTTTATAGCGCGCAAGCTGGAGTTGATGATGGAGCAGAACGCAACCCGTATCGATTTTGCCCAGCGGCTCCAGCAGATTATCGATACCTACAATGCTGGTGGCGCTGCCAATGAAAGCTATTTTGAAGAGCTGCTGAAATTTACCAGGGAGATGAAAGAGGAAGATGAACGGGCGGCGCGAGAGGGGTTAACGGAGGATGAGCTGGAGCTGTTCGACCTGCTCAAGCAAGAAAAGATGACCAAAGCGGAAGAGCAGAAAGTGAAGCTGGCTGCGAAAACCCTGCTGCATCGTCTGTTGGAAGAACAGCCAAAAGTGCTGGTGCAGGACTGGTTTAAAGATACGCAAACCCAGTTTCGTGTGCGTGACGCAGTTGAACAGGTGTTGCACAAACAGTTGCCCGACAGCTACAATCGCGTCCTTTTTAAAAACAAATGCGATGCTGTTTTTGAAACGATGCTGAATTATGCCGCCCAAGGTCAGAAGTGGGCAGCATGATTGTCGTTTGTAAAATCATTGAGCGGAAGTGATGTATGAAGAGTGAAAACCTCCACGCCGGCCACCGGGAGCGGTTACGCACACGCTTTCTGGAAGAGGGCATCGACAGCTTTGAGGATCACCAGGTTCTGGAGCTGCTGCTGTTTCAGGTACTTCCACGGGGTGATACCAATCTGATCGCCCACCGCTTGATGCAACGCTTTGGCTCACTTTCTGCCGTTCTGGAGGCAGACCCGCAGGATGTCGCTTCAATAGAAGGTATGGGTAGCAAGGCCGCCGCCTTTCTTGCGATGATCCCGCAGGTGACCCGCCGCTATTATCATGACCGGGTGCTGCGTGACCGCCCGAAACTGAACAGCTCTGCAGCGGTGGCGGAATATCTCATCCCGCTTATGGCCGGTCGTCCGGAGGAGGTTTTTTATGTTCTCTGCCTCGACACACAATGTCGTGTTGTTTATCCGGCTCTTATCAGTGAGGGGACAGTAAAGGAAGCCGCCGTTTATCCCCGTCATGTGGTTGAGGTGGCGATCCGCCATCGCGCCGCTTCAGTGGTCTTAGCCCACAACCACCCCGCCGGTACATCAACCCCCTCTTCGCAGGATCATCATCTCACCAGATTGCTTGTTCAGGCTCTTGGGCCACTCGATATAAAAGTGCTGGATCACATTATTGTCGCCGCAAACAAGGCGTACAGTTTTGCCAGTGAAGGCGTTTTGCCCGGTTATGTGTCTTAAACCCAAAAAAGCATTTATCTTAGTGATTTCGTGTCTGTTCATGCAGGAAGAGCGCTACCTTTATGAAAGTAGCCCGCTGTTGCAATCTCCGCCGGGAGGGTTTGGTGCTATGAGGACAGATCAACAGATATTGCTGCGCAAAGAGGAGGAAAACATTGGTGCTGCCAACGTCTTGATAGATCAGGGCTATTATGATATAGCCGTATTGGTTTCGGCGTGGCACTGAAACAACGCCTCGATAAACTGATTTTGTCGCGCGATCTGGCTTCATCGATTGAGAAGTCGCGTGCCCTGATAATGGCCGGCCTGGTGGTTGTTGGTGACCATACAGTTGACAAAGCCGGTTGTCAGGTGGCAATAGATGCAGATATTCGTCTCCGGGGTGAGGCTCTTCCGTATGTCAGTCGCGGAGGTCTCAAGCTCCGGAGAGCGTTGGATGAATTCGCTGTTGATGTGACGGGGCTTGTGGCAGTCGATGTCGGATCATCCACTGGCGGCTTCACCGATTGTCTGCTACAGGCGGGGGCCGTCAAGGTTTTTGCCATTGATGTCGGTTATGGTCAGTTGGCCTGGAAGTTGCGGCAGGATACGCGTGTAGTCAGCATGGAGCAAACCAATATCCGTACTGTAACGCCGGAACAGCTTGATGATATACCTGTTCTGGCCGTTATTGACGCCTCATTCATCGGGCTGGCCAAGGTGCTACCGGCAACAGTTGGTTTGCTGAAGCCGGGCGGTAGGATCATAGCCCTCATCAAACCGCAGTTTGAGGTCGGTAAAGGTGAAGTCGGGAGGGGTGGAGTAGTGCGCGACCCTGCCGCCCACGATAGAGTAATCGAAGATATCCGCCGCACCGCATCTGATCTTGGACTGACCGTCTCCGGTCTCTGCGAATCGCCGATAACCGGGGCTGATGGCAATCGCGAATTTCTGATACTGCTGCAACTACAATAGTTTAATCAAGAGAGGGAGGCTGATATGGAAAACTGTATATTCTGTAAAATAATTCGTGGCGAAATACCTTCAAAGAAGGTTTTTGAAGACGAACAAATGCTGGTAATTGAAGATTTGTCCCCACAAGCGCCGTTGCACCTGCTGCTGTTGCCGAAAAAACATTTCGTCAACTGTCTCGACATGACTGCAGAGGATGATGCCTTAGTCGGGTACCTCTTCAGGAAGGGTGGCGAGATTGCCGGTAAAGACGTTTACGCACAATCAGGTTTCAGGATTGTGCAAAATAACGGGGCAGGAGCCGGTCAGTCGGTTTTTCACATCCACTTTCATCTGTTGGCCGGGAGAAACCTGGTCTGGCCTCCGGGTTAGACCCGAAAACCGTTTTGCAATGTTGAATTGTGGTCTGCACTGACCCGACGAATTCTGGAATTGAATGTCGCACCCATGCCCGGCCTGTCAAAAGATAAAGCGCCGCATACTGATATTTTGCAGCAGGCCGATTCCAACCATGGAGGTAATCATCGACGTACCTCCGTAAGAAAAAAACGGCAGGGGAACTCCAACTACCGGAAACATGCCCATCACCATTCCCATGTTAATGATGATATGCCAGAAGAACATGGCGGTAACCCCTATCGCAAGTAGTCCACCAAAACGGTCGTTGCAGCGGTTGGCAATATTAAGTCCCCAGAGTATCAGCATAAAATATATGGCAATGAGCAGCAGGCAGCCGATGAAGCCCCATTCCTCAGCAAATACGGAAAAAGCAAAATCGGTATGCTGTTCGGGAAGGAAGCGGAGCTGTGACTGAGTCCCTTTGGCAAAGCCTTTTCCGGTAAGTCCCCCTGAGCCTACTGCTATTTTACTTTGAATTATGTGATAGCCACTGCCAAGACGCGACCGTTCTGGATCAAGGAAGTCAAGAACACGGTTTTTCTGGTATGGTCGGAACACGAACGCCCAGCCGAGCCATGCCATGGGAATCGCAACACAGACAAAAGTCACAATAGTATACCAGCGCAGGCCAACGTACATGACCATTGATAGTGCAATAAGCGCAACGAGAGTGGCGGTACCTAAATCCGGCTGTTTCATGATTAATGCTACCGGCAGGGCAAGAAGGCTTAACGGAATGAGTACATCTTTTACAGTCAGGTTGCCGACCGAGTGAAAATTGTTAAAAAATCTGGCGAAAGTCACAATTATGACGATCTTCATAAGTTCGGACGGCTGGATATTAAAAAAACCGAGGTTCAGCCAACGGGTTGCCCCCATAGATCTCCTGCCTATTACAAGTACTGCAATCAGCAGTAGTACCAGAAAACCATAAAACCAGTAGGAAATATCCTCCAGAACGTGATAGTCACGGCTGCAAACTGTAAGTGAGATGGCAATTCCGAACAGCATCCAGTAAAATTGTTTTAAATAGTAGGACATACCAACAGTTTTATACGGTATAGAGGCACTGTAAATATTCAAAATTCCGAGCAGGCAGATCGTCAACACCAGCCCTGCCAGAATCCAGTCGAAACTTGTCAAGAGGCGGCGATCAATCATGGTGGGGCAGCTCCATTGCTGCGTGGTTCTTTCACAACTGCCGGTATACTGCTTTCTTCAGAGTCAACATCATCCTCATCCTCATCATCCTCTTTTGACGATCCGCTTGTTGCTTTGCGGGGAGTTTTTTTACCATCAACATAGGCTCTTATAATTCTCCCAGCTATGGGTGCTGCTGCCGATCCGCCATGCTCGCCATGTTCAACAACCACAGCGACGGCTATTTCAGGTTTTTCAAATGGTGCAAATGCAACAAAAAGGGCGTGATCACGGTATTGGTATTTGGAGCTATTTTTACCGTCACGCATTCTTACCACCTGTGATGTACCTGTTTTTCCTGCCACTTTGACATCATAGACTCTAGCCTTAGCCCCGGTTCCACCCGGTTCATTGACAACCGCCAGCATCCCCAGTTTAACAAGCCGAAACGATTCTTTCGGGAAAGATGCTGTGCCGATAATCTCATTTTTGGTTTCTTTGAGGGTATTCCCTTCAGCGTCAACAATCCGTTTAACAAGGTGAGGGCGAAAAATTGTTCCTTCGTTGGCAATTGTTGCCGTCATGGAAGCAAGCTGGATAGGGGTCATGGTAACAGCGCCCTGACCGATTGCAACAGGCAGGGTTTCGCCATGATACCATTTTTTGCCGAATCGTTTCTGTTTCCACTCCGTGGTTGGGATGAGCCCGCTCTTCTCATTAAGCAGTTCAACGCCGAGAGGTGCGCCCAGCTTGAATGCATGCGCGGCGGCGGCTATTTTATTCACGCCGAGTTTTTCAGCCAGTTGGTAATAAAATACATCACAAGATTCCCGCAGCGACTTGTGCAGATTTGTTTTTCCATGGCCTCTTTTGTTCCAGCAGTTGAACTTTGATCCCCCAACAGTATGGCTGCCGTCGCAGTTTACCAATGTTGTTTCATCGATAGCGCCGTCACGTAATCCGGCTAGAGCGGTAATTACCTTGAAGGTGGAGCCTGGAGGGTATTGGCCGCTGAGTGCTTTATTTTGAAGCGGGTGGCGTATGTCGTCAAGATAGCCCTGCCAGATATCTGCAGGCAGTTTGCCGCTGAACAGTGCCGGTTCAAAACCTGGATTGCTGACAAATGCCAGAATTTCGCCGGTTGTGACGTCCATTGCAACCGCTGCGCCGGCCTGATCACCAAAAGCTATCTCAGCCTCTTTCTGTATCGCAGAATCAATTGTTAAAATAACGCTGTTGCCGACGGTTGGACTGCTCTCGGAGATAGTTCGCAAGATTCTGCCGCGTGCATCAACTTCAAGCTGACGTCCACCGTCATCGCCATGCAATTCATTCTCCAGAGCACGTTCGATCCCGTTTTTGCCAACGTAATCGCCGTAATTGTACCCTTCAAATGCCTCTAAATCCAGTTCCTTTTCTGAAACTTCGCCGATATAGCCGAGGAGATGCGCTGCATGTGTTTTGCTGGTGTACTCACGAACCGGTTTCATTTCAATCTCTATACCAGGCAGGCGCAGGCGGTTTTCTTCGACAATCTCGACTTGGTCGCGGGTTATATTGGAGGCCAGAACGATTGGATAGTATCTGGCACGGTTCGAACCTTTTTTCCAGCGGTCCGCCATTTCAGTGCGGTCAAGCCCAAGGAGAGTCGAGAGAAGTGTGAGAAGAGCCTCCTTGTCCTTCACCTCCTGCGGAATGACGGCAAGACTGAACGACGGCCGGTTGCTTACCAGCACTTTTCCGGCGCGATCCAGTATTGTACCGCGGGAAGCGGCCACCGGTACGAACCGGAGCCGATTCTTTTCAGACATGGAGTGATAATTTTCCGCATTCAATATTTGCAGATGCCATAGTCGTGTCACCAGCAGCAGAAAGGCGATCGCCACTACGAACGAAAGCATCATTACACGCTGTTTTGAATCAACTGATTCTCTGGCAAAACGACTCTCTTTCATGTCGATGGCACTTGTTCGTCAAAACCGGGGAATACGGTAACAATTGATGCGACAAACGCATTTACCAGGAGAAGAGGGAATAAAACTGAAAGCATGGAATAAACAATTCCGGGGGATGTCGTAAACATGGTTATCAGGATCATCCTTAAGACGCAATTGACAAACGTCACGCCGATAACGGTCAGGACAAAGAGGAAGGCACTTTCAGCATATAAACGATCTGAGACACTCTTTATGATGAGAAATGAAATCAGAAAAGTGGTGGCATTCAGTCCGAGGAACAATCCACTACAGACGTCATTAAGCATGCCAAGCATCCAGGCCAGAGGCACCCCGGCTTCAGATGATCCACGCAGTGCCATGAAAACCATGATGATAAGCAGCAGATCCGGCTTAAAAGAGGGGTGGATGAAGACCGGAAGCAATGATACCTGAACTACAATTGAAAAAATAACGGTACAGAACAGCAGTAAGGCGGCTCGTTTACTCATAACCACCCCGCAGCACGATCAGAACTTCCTCAAGATGGGAAAGATTAACAGCGGGGCGAATCGATACGGTCTGGAAAATCCCGTATTCCCCACGCTTTACCATAGTGACTTCTCCTATTGGAATACCTTTGAGAAAAACGCCACCGATTCCGGATGTAATAACGGTGTCGCCGATTTTTACATCTTCCCCACGTGCTGTGAATTCCAATGAGCAGCTCATCTCGCCTTTGCCCTTAACGACACCTCTGGCCCTGGATCGTTGAATTGTTGCCGAGATGCCGCTGGCATGATCCGTCAGTAAAAGAACGCGAGAAATTGTGGAGGAGACTTTCACTGTCTGCCCGACAACTCCATCCGCAGAGATAACCGCCATTCCTTCGCGAATGCCGCTCGAACTGCCACGATTAATTATCAGTGACCTGAACCACGAGGTAACATCCTCCCCGATGACCGACGCAGCTATCGTAGGTTCTTTAACGCTCTTCTTCATATCCAGAAGCTTTTCAAGGCGCTTGTTTGCCAAAAGCGCCTCATTCGCCTCCAGCACTCTCATGTTGAGAGCGCGGATTTCTTCCCGCAGGTGGATATTTTCGTTATGAGTATCGACCAGGAGTAAGTAGCGATCCCTTATATCCTCGACAAAAGCACTAATCCGGTAAACCGGTTGAAAAAGTGGCGATAGCGCGCCGAGAACCGAACGCTCGATTACATTTGCCTCCCGGTTACGTGGAACATTCAGCGAAAAAAACAGCAGGGCGGCCAGGATACAACCGCCAGCCAGGAGCGGATACATATATTTTTTCAGAAAATCCATAATAAGTTGTTCTCGTGCTAACTACATCCCAAGCTAAGAAACCATATCTAACCAAATGTTTTTATTAGGTGTAATTTCAAAAGATAGGATATAGGCAGGATGATGTTGAATCTCCTCAATTTTGCTCTCCAATTTTGGCAGGAGAATATCAGCATAAAGGTATCTGGTCAACTTAACTTCTACCCCTTAACATCTAGTGGTGTCACCATTTCATTGACATCTGGGCGATAGCGA
>CAYQMO010000120.1:0-12019 GCA_964418315.1 uncultured Geobacter sp.
TCGCCATATACCACAATGTTATATGAAATGGCCGTTGCGAAAATCGGTGTTTATTAAATTTGCTGTTGCGCAGAAAACCGAAACGTTTTCTTGACGCAGGTTTTTATAGCATAAGCTCATCAATCCCTTGTAAGGCTTCCAGAGCACCACAACGGATTGAAATATGCGGTGCATCAATTTCAGGCTCTTGTGGATTAATGCGAATGACCGATATTTTCTCTACTCTACCAAGTTCTTCAGAAATTGCGCGGATAGTCGGAATGGCTTTGCCAGCGCCCATCTCAATTACCACGATCCTTTTTCCATTGTGAGACTGCATGAATTTTCTAAATCGAAGCTGCTGCCAATCTTTTCGGTCTGAAACCCAAGACGAATCCCCAAACATGAGAATATTTGGTCGACTAATCTCGTCACAATTTGGGCAATGTGGAATACGCACCACTCGCATACTTTCAGAATCCAATCGGAACGTCTCATAATTACCCCACGTTTCGCTGCTGCATGGTGTCAAGCATTGCAACCAATGGATGGAACCGTGAACTTCAGAAATTCGATCTTCATCATATCCCGCCTTCTGGAATTGTCCGTCTACGTTTGACGTTACCACGAAATACTCTGCATCTTTCGATTCAATCCAGCTTTTTAAAATATGAAACCCTTTGTGAGGTATTGTTTCACGATATAGATTTGTCCTGTGACCATAAAACCCCCAGGCAAAAGCAGGGTCTGTTTCAAAATTAGATGGATTCGCCACATCAACAAAAGAAATACCAAGCCTAGCGTATGGAGGGTACGCCTGCCAAAAACCCTCATTTCCCCGAAAATCAGGCAAGCCAGAATCTACTCCCATTCCTGCACCAGCTGTAATTACAAAGACTTCGGCTTCCTGAATAATTTGAGTGGCTCTTTTTAGCATCATTCTTATTACCTCAATACAAGCTTGCAGTTGAGATCCACCGTCTCAATTTTTCGGTTATTCTACCACCAGACCTCCCCCAAACAGCGTCCTACGTCAAATATATTCTCACTCCGCAGGAGTTGAAACGACAGATACACGCGGCCCATCCTTGGTACTTCTCAAGTGATAGTCAATGATCATGCGCCTGTTGTCGGCAAACAGTTCCTGCTTTCTCCGCACCATTTTCATAAACGCAGCTTTCATTTGGCGGCGTTGCCAAAAGGGAATACCTGCAAACATCTCACTTACGCACTTTTCAAGCGTATCTGGCGGGAACAGTGCCGCGTTCCACGCTGCTGTTGCCAGCTTTAGCAGATTATTCAGTTCATCATCAGATTCTCCGTATTCCAGTAGAGGCTCCATAAAATCAAGCAGTACTACTGACATTTTATGCTCGTCACGATGCTCAAACTTCATAGGTCGTTTTTCTATAACGTCTTCAGGAAGTTTTGCAATGAGCGGATCAAACTTTTTCGGAATGCGCTGTTTCCTGATGGATTTTCGTTTGCTCATAACTCTCTGCTTTCACCGTATTGAGTCATAAAACTACAGAATTATGCACCGTTTTAATCAGTTCATTGGCAATGGCGGGGCTTTCAAGCCGCATGATACTTTCCTCCGCGCTGCCAAAGCTCAGCAGGTTGATACTTCCGTACCATACAATTTTCTGATCAGCCACTGCAAATTTCTGATGGATGTTTGGACGGAAAATCGTATGAATACCGGCATCGTGCAAGATAGCAGTAGTACCTTGGAAGGCGACTTGATCTATTTCCCGGTAATCCTCTGCCGGTCTGGTTATCACGACAACCCGTATGCCGTTTCTCACCGCAATCTCGAGATG
Source organism: uncultured Geobacter sp. (assembly GCA_964418315.1). Taxonomy (GTDB): domain Bacteria; phylum Desulfobacterota; class Desulfuromonadia; order Geobacterales; family Pseudopelobacteraceae; genus JACRCG01. The sequence continues at coordinate 1,803 of CAYQMO010000120.1, forward strand.
TTGCAGCATCTGCACAGTACGTCTACGTGTGACGAATGGGCTTACTATCAGAATCTCTCTCGTTGCCGCCATAATATCATTGTTGAACACCGGCAGAAAGCTGCTATTATCAAAAATAATATCTATTGAATCCGCAGCAACATTACCACTTTTCGATTTATAGCCGATAGAGGCATAGCCATTAAGTCGCCTGCCGTACATTTTTTCCAGCATTTTAACGTGGATATCGACATAGTCGTAGATCTGCACCTCTTTTTTGTCCGCAAACAGCCGGTGAAGTCTCCCTGCATACTGTTGAATAGTCCCTTTCCACGATATCGGCATGGTCAGAAACAGTGTGTCAAGCCGTGGTTCGTCGAAACCTTCACCGATAAATTTGCCGGTGGCAACCAGCGTTAATGGCCTGTCCGAAGAGGTATCAGATATGCGCCTGAAAATCTCACCGGTTTCCTTTGTTCCCATCTTTCCCGTTAGTGAGACGACATCCGTGATTTTTTCACTCAATGCTTTGGCAAGTAATTTCACATGAGCGGTTCTTTCTGTCAGGACAAGACAACTTCTCCCCTGCAGATGGCTGTTGACGACATCATCAATAATCAACTGGTTGCGCATCTCATTGACAACAATCTCCGAGTAAAAGTCCTGAATGGTCAGTTCCTGTTCATTTCTCCCCAATGGGGCACGCAGCGAGGTGAATCGCGGGATTATGAAATGATCAAAGGGTCGTTTTTCTGCCTGCAGCTTGGCATCATCCCGGTATCGTATCGGACCGCACTGCATGAAAATTATCGGATGATGCCCATCCTTTCTTGTCGGCGTTGCGGTCAGGCCGTACACATACTTCGCAGATGCGGCTTTCAGAACTTGTTCAAAGCTAGAGGCTGCAGCATGATGGCACTCGTCAACGATTATCATGCCGTAGTTCTTTACGCATTGATTGATGACATCACCCTTATTCAACGATTGCATAAGAGCGATATCGATTATTCTGGACAGAGTGTTTTTGCCGTTCCCCAGTTGACCGATTATCTCTCTGCTCTTCTTGCGTCCCCTCTTTTTTTGATGTGCCTCCGCTTCCGGCAACGTTTCATGTATGGAGAGAAACTCCTGTAATCGTTTTTTCCATTGCGAGAGGAGTGTAACTTTGTCAACGATGATGAGGGTATTGACCTTGCGTTCAGCGATCAACCTGATTACCAGCACCGTTTTGCCAAAAGCGGTCGTACCGGAAAGGACTCCGATGTCGTGCTCCAGCATCTTCTCCAGTGCCACAGGCTGCTCGTCACGCAATACACCGTTGAATTCAACCGCTATCGTCCTGCCGCAGTTCGTCTTGTCCATGCAGGTGAAACTCACGCCCTGTTGTGCCAGCAGCGCGTTCATCTCCTCTTCACAGCCCCTTGGCAGGCAGAGATAGTCAGCAGAATCATCGGCGCAGCAGATAATTCTCGGCTTATCGAATGTCGGCAGACGCATCGCCTGATGTTTGAAAAATTCGGGGTTCTTGAAAACAGCCAGACGTTTCAGGCGATTCAATGCCCGCTGAGAAATGCCGTTTTTCGGGACATACAGCATATTCGATTTGACTATCTCAACCTCGCGTGGAAAGTCACTCCGTTGCAATTCCGCAACCCTGGGGGCTTCCCACGGTTTTTGCACTTCATCTTCCTGCTTTACCACACCAAGTTCGCTTCCCGGCGAAAGCTGTGTGGTCAGCGCCAGCACTTTATCCTCTGACAGCTTTTGAATCGAGCCTAAAAATGCCCACTGGTCTGCGTACGGCACAAAAGCTCTATCGACGAATACGCTGTTACCGGCCAGCCGTGCTTCTTTCTGCAGTGGTAGCGCAATCAGGTTTCCCAACCCGCCTTTGGGCATGGTGTCCTGATTTGGAAAAAATCTGTCGTAGGATTTGAAGGTGATTTCGTGCCGTTCATTGGTGGCGTGGGTAAGGAGAGAAGTGCCGAATTTTCTTGCAAGAGTTGCTGAAATGGGAGCTTCAAAAAAGAGCCATGCATGCCCGCCATTGCCAGACCGTGAGCGTTCGACCGTGACGGGTATACCGAAAGTAATACAGACATCTTGCAGAGTGGAGACATCTTTTTGCCAATCACCATCGTCAAAGTCAATCGCCAGGAACCAGCAGGTTTCATCAAGAAGCATCGGATAAATCCCGACGACCATGTTTCCCAACAAATGTTTTTCAATGACACTTTCATCGAAAGGTGCATACGACTTATTGACACACACAGAACAGGCCACCTTCGGCTTGCCGCACAATCCCCGCTTCCATTCATTCAGGCAGACAGGCGAATAACCAGCCTTCTCATTTTTTTTGCTGTCCCACCTTTTGGCATAGACATCATCTCGCCCTTTAAAGAGAGAAATGAATAATCTGATTTTTTCAGCGGATGCTGAACGGTAAGAGATGCTATCGGAGGAGGATTCTGTCGCAGAAGGTTGAATGATGCTTTCCGGTTCGCGGGAAAGACAGGGTTCCTCTTGTTGCTGTAGTTCGGTATCACTCAGGTTTACCTTAAAGGCATTTAGCTCTTCTTTCAATAACCGGTTTTCAGCCAGCAAAAGCTGATATTTTGTTTCAAGCTCCTTGAATGAAATAATGGGTTTCATCTCTCACGCCAAAACTTCTTCCTTTGAATCAAGATGACTATAATGAATGGCGTCCCCCAAAGGTTCTGCCTCGAAGGTTTCTACACTCCGGCTTGTATTTTTTCCTCTCGGATCGGAAGATTAACAAGTGCCGCTAAAGATGCCAGGATAATGTCTGCGTACCACATCCAGAGGAAGTTGCCGTCGTGTGCCATGGCAAGCCCGCCCAGCCATGCGCCTAAAAATCCACCAATCTGATGGGTAAGTAATGTTAGGCCAAAAAGCGTCGCCAAATACTGTATGCCAAACAGTTTCCCGACAAGACCGGCTGTTGGTGGCACCGTGGCAAGCCAGGTGAACCCGAGAGCAGCAGCAAAAATATAAAACGTCAAAGCGGTTTTGGGCGCCAGAAGGTATATCCCGATCATTACGGCACGACTGCCGTACATGACGGCAAGTATATACTTCATCCGGTAACGTGTGCCGAGTGAACCGGCAAACAAGCTACCGGCGATATTGAACAAGCCGATGATGGCTATTGAGGCAGCGGATACATTTGCGGAATGCCCGCACAGGGCAACTTCCCCTGGCAGATGCGTCACCAGGAAGGCAATGTGAAAACCGCAGGTAAAAAAGCCCGCATGCAGACACAGGTAACTCCGGTCACTCATCGCCTGGCACACCTGCTGCCACAAACCCAATGAAGGCTGATCTATCGTGACCGGCTTTTCGGCAGACTCTTTACCGCACATCACAGCGGCAAGAGGGATTGTGAGCAGGGTTGTGGTCGCCATGGTAAACATGGCGGCAACCCATCCAAACCCGCTGATGATTGCCTGCAACAGCGGAGCAAAAATAAATTGACCGAGCGAGCCCCCTGCATTTATGAAACCACCGGCAAAAGCCCGCCGCCCGGCAGGCAGTTTCCGGGATGTGGCACCTATCAATACGGAAAAGCTCCCTGCACCTGCTCCGGCAGCACTCAGTAGCCCCATTGTTGCCACCAGAGACCATTTTGAATCCACAAACGGGGTCAGAGCCAAACCTGCCGCAAGTAGTAACGCTCCAGCCACCAGTACCCCGTAAGAGCCCCTCTTGTCTGCAATCGCTCCGAAAACAGGTTGGACTAAACCCCATATAAACTGTCCAACAGCAAGGGCAAAGCTGATTGAAACGATGCCCAACCCTGTTGAAACATTAATCGGCGAAACGAAAAGACCTACAGATTGCCTGGCCCCCATGGTGATAGCCAGAATTGCCGCAGCGCTCAGCATGATTACCCAAGCAGCCCGAGTTGGTTTTTTATCCATTCCTCTTTCCTTACTCTTACAGGTTAAACCGCCGTACGGTTAAGAAACCGGGAGATCAGTGGCACGACCTCCTCTTTGGCATCTTCGAGGATATAATGACCGCAATCCGGGTAACTGTGGAGCTCGGCAGCGGGGAAGCGTTGTTGCCATTCGGCCAGGAAATGGCGGTCAAAGACAAAATCCAGTTCGCCCCAGAGAATCAGTATCGGTAGGCTGCTGAATTGCCCGATTCCATCGGAAACGGTGCTGACCAGATCATAGCCCCGGTCACCGGGGGAGAGCGGAATGTCCTGTACGAAGCGGAGTGTGGCAATGCGATTCTGCCATGAATTGTAGGGGAGTTGATAGAGGGAGCGGATTTCGGGTGACATTGGGTTGCGTTTGCAGCCGACATACGACGCACCGACGCTGAAGGCGTTGCAGCCGCGCACCAGCAGCGTGCCGAGAACGGTGTCACGGCAGATGCGCAGGCCGAGCGGAAACGGTTTGCTTTCAGGCAGGTGGAAAGCGCCGGTATTGAGTATTACCAGCCGGGCGATGCGCTCTGGGTGTCGTACAGCAAACGCCATGCCGATCATCCCGCCCCAATCGTGAACAACAAGAGTGATGTTCTCCATAACTCCAAGCGTATCAAGCAGCAGTTCCAGATCGTCAACACGACGGGAGAGGGTGTAGTCGTAGCGATTGTCATCCGGTTTGTCGGAGAGGCCGCAGCCGATATGGTCGGGCACAATACAGCGATAGCGATCACGCAGCGTCATCACCAGGTTACGGTAATAGAACGACCAGGAGGGGTTGCCGTGCAGCATCACCACCGGCGCGCCTGCGCCCTCTTCCAGATAATGATATCCCAGACCGCCAAGATCGAGGCGCTTGCCTGTGAACGGATATTCTTTTTTCAGTGCATTGCTTACCACTCTATTCCCAACATCAGGCAGTTCAAGCCGCTGCCGATTCCGAGAAACGCCACCTTGTCGCCCGCTTCCAGGATATCCCGTTCATCGGCTATTGCGGCAGTCAGAGGCAGCGAAACAGTCCCCATGTTGCCCAGGTATTCGTAGGTGGTGAAGTCTTTTTCAGCAGGAATTCCAAGAGTTTTAAGGATTGCGCTCTGATGGGCTGAACCTACCTGATGACAAACGACCTGATCCACTTCATCAGTGTTCCAGCCCACCTGGGGCAGGAAGGCATCCCATGTCAAACGGCCCAGTTCAACTCCGTAGTTCATGACGTTTACTCCGTCTGTCGACATGTTCTGCAGATAGCCACCTTTGCCGTCCGGGGTTATTCCCCAGAGACAGAGCCTGTAATGCTCAGGAGCCGCCTGTGTTATGCCGCCAATCAGACGCCGCCTGGAGGATCCGGAAAATGAACCGTCCGTCAGCAGGATAGCAACGGCGCCCGAACCTCCGGTAAGGGTTGCGAGTGAAGCGCCGAAATGCTGCATGGTTCGCTCTTCGAGCATTCTTTCAATCATTATATCGTTTATTTCACGGGCACTTTCACAGGAGACCACGAGACCAGCCTTTATCTGACCGAGTTCAATCCTGTTGGCGATGTCCAGAATGCCGTTAAGAACACCCAGACAGGCGTTGGAGAGGTCAAATACAGCGGCTTTGCCTCCAATGCCGAGCTTTGCGGCAACTCTGCACGCTGTCGCAGGCTCAAACTGCTCACGGCAGACACCGGTATAAATCAAAGCCCCTATGTCGCCCGGCGAAATACCGGTTACCGAAAGAACCTTCCTCGCTGCGGCAATCGCTCCGGATGAAAGCTGATAACCGGGCTCCCACCAGCGTCTTTCACGAATTCCGGTCATCGCCTGCAGTTGACCAGGTACGATGCGCAGGTATTTGTACAGCGGTTCCAGCCTGGCTTCAAGTTCAGCGGTAGTAACTACAACCGGAGCCAGCTCATAGCCCATAGCTTCGATAACAACATTACGGTATTTCATCTTGTAGACTCCATAGATACAGTAAAATCGGTCATCTGATAAATCAACTTTCCATCCACGGACAGGAAACCATCAGCGGTCATAATTCGTTTTTCATCATCAACGGCGGTGATCCAGAGGCTCACCGTAACACGGCTGTTGGTCGGCACGACCTGGCCGCGATAGAGCCAGCGGTGCTTCCGCTCCAGTGCGACTGCCGAGATCACCGTGCCATTCTGCCACCCCCAGCGCTCTACGGCTGCAAACTTCATCAACTGAATGAACGACTCCAGCCCCAATGAGCCGGGTGTGACCGGATCCTCATAAAAGTGCGCCTTGAAGAACCATTCATCCGGATCAACATCCTTGATGCCACGGATGTATCCGAATCCGTGCGGCCCGCCATCGGGAACAAACAGCTCAATACGGTCGATCATTGCCAGCTCTTTTGCCGGAAATGGGGCAGTGACCGGATACGAGAGTGCACGGCCACGTCCGTTCTCATCCGCCGTCGGCTGATACGGCCGGGCATCGCGGATGCCGACCTGATTGGCCAGCGCCTCCCTGGCAAAGAAGCCGAACATGGTATCTCCTTCGTAGAGAAGGCCATGCCGGTCGGCAACACTGAAGTCAAACTCCTGGATAATCATACCGCCGCTGGTGGCAACCTTGGTCATGGTGGCGCAGCAGGTCAGCAGACCGCTGTCGGGCGTCACAACCCGGTGTTGCACGGCGGTACCGCCCAGATTGCGGAAAGAGATGTCATTCGGGGTAGTCAGCGCCGATCCGACGTATGCAGCCAGCCAGCCGCACGGCTGTAGCGCCGCCTCCAGCAGGACGCAAAACGGCATGCGCGGCTGACGTTCAGCGGCGAAAAACCATGCGTCGGCAGGCAGGTCATACTGTGCTTCAGCCATAGCACCGGCGGTCATCTGCCACGGTTCGCCACGCACGGCGGTGACCCGGTCCATGAACTGGAACGGTGGCCCAGGCAGGCGGGCAATCTTACGACCAGAGTCAAATATGCGGTATCGGTCGCCGAATCCTTCCGAGGGTTTGCCGTTGCTGTAGGCGAGGATCTGCTCTTTGGTGTAGATGGCAGGTTTTGCCCCCTCACCCCGACCCTCTCCCTCAGGGAGAGGGAGCGAACCTGACCAGAGTGCCTGCAACTGTTCCCTAGTTGTGCCGGTCAGGCGCGCAGACATGCTGGTAATCTCGACTATCGGCTTGCCGTCAGCGTACATCAGGGCGTCGCAGATTACGTACGGCTCCGGGCGATAGCCGATTTCCCGGATTGTGACCTCGTAGGTGACAACCTTGGTGCTTTCCAAAACCTGCCCACGGCAGCAGAGCCTGCTTGCAATTCCCGGCACCGGCTCCCAGACGGAGCCTGACGCTTCGGCTACCCACCCCATCCGCAACAGGTAGATGCGGAGCGTATGCATGCAGCACTCATACATCAGGGTGCCCGGCATGACCCGGTCATCGACGAAGTGGCAGGTGATAAACCAGTCGTCCGGGTGAATATCGGCCTCAGCCCTGATTATGCCGATGCCGCAGCGTCCTCCGGTCGGATCAATTTCATTGACCCGGTGAACGAGGCGCATTCTGCCGCCCGGTATCGTCAGCGGACGGGTGAGAGGCAACCCCGCAAACACCGAACCGAAACAACCGGCCAGATCCCCCTCCCGCAATCGATCGAGCTGAGCAGCATTGTATCCCTCATGTGCCAGCGGCACAAAATCGTGCCAGTCAGCCGGTCGGATTCCGGAGGTAGGTCGCTGGTCAAGCGCCGGACGGACAATCCCTTTGCCCGCATCAAGCTCCTGCTGACTGAAGAACCCGGCGCAGCCGTCACGCATTGACAAGAGCGGCTGGCCGTTGACCGTCCCCTCGAAGAAAAAGCGGAAAAGCCAGGTGTCCCCCTGGCGGAAGAACCGTTCTATGCGTATGTCGTAGTGAATAGTTGCGCCCGGTTCGGGGAGCCCGCGATGGAAGGTGACTACGGCGTCGAGCAGGCGATAGACAGCCAGACCACGGGTAATGAAGTCTATACCGAGATACCCGGAAAGGAACAGATCTGCCTGACCGGCTTCAACGGCAATGCAGGTGGGGATGCGGCCACCGTCCAGATACCAGGCACCCGGATGGATATCATGCTCTGTGACGACTCTACCACAGGTCATGGAGCGTGGTTCTCCCTCAACGATCAAGATCCGGTCCACCAGCATCAGCGGTTCATCCGGCAGGCGGACGCGGGTCTGGAAAGTGTCCACCTCGGCAAACTCGGGGCCAAGCATCCGCCCCACCGAACCGCGCGCGAACTCAAAACAGAGGTCGCGAGTGAAAGCGATTCTACTATCTGCCCCATCCCCACCCCGACCCTCCCCTTGAAAGGGAGGTGGAAGTGCAAGAACAGGTGCATCCTCACCAAGCGCCTGACGTAGCGCCATTTCAAGGGCGAGTGCCTGCGCCATTGAACGGGTCACGGTCTCGCTGACAGCAAGGAATGCCGCATGTGCTTCCAAATGGGATTGCTGGGATCTGGTCAGTTCACCTATCAGCGAGTTATCAGACTTCTTCAAATCTGTCAAAGGAACCCCATAATTCCCATGAGTCCCATAATTCCCAACCGCCACCGTTGGCTGCGGCGGCCGAAATGGCGAACCGCCAAGCAGAACCCTCACCATACCGTCAGTTTTTGTTGCAGTAGCAACTCTACCAGGCAGATCAAACAACGGCGACAGATCGACCGGCAACCGCTCGGCGATCAGGTTGGCCACCATTTTCAGCACGACAGATACAGGATCCTGGCCGGAAAAACAGGCTGAGCGGGCCAGATGGGGACGATCGCCAAGTATCTGTCCGATCATACGGCTGCACGATGCCCCTGGCCCCATCTCCAGAAAAAGCCGGACTCCGTCGCGATATGCCGACTCGATTACCTTAGGATAGTTGATACCGTGCAGCGCCTGGCCTAGGATCGACGCGGCGGCGCTTTCGCGGGTGACCTCGTAGGAGTCACCTTTGACGCCGCTGTAATAGACAACACCGGTCGGCGCTTCCGTGGGATAAAGATGAAGATCATGGTAAGGGGAAGCCACCTGCTCTGCCACCTCGCAATGCACGGTGGTTACGCCATGCAGCGGGAAAAACCGGCAGCCGAGCACTTCTACCAGGCGGGATAGTTCGTCAGCATCGCCGCCAATTACACATTCTTCAGGAGTATTTACGATCAGGAGATAGCTTCGGGGGTATTCCGGTAACGCGGCCCGGACTGATAGTTCCGGAGCGGCAACCACTCCGAGACTCCAGTTTACAATCTCGCCTTCTTTCAAACCCCAGGCCAGCCTGGCCGCGCGGCATTCACCTGCCAGATCGTCAGTAAACAGGGTAGATGCCTTCATTCTGGCATACATAAGATCACGGTCACGCCACGCCCGTTGGGAAAATAGTCCCGCCGATTCGCCAAGGCTATAGCCTATTACGGCGGCAGGATGGACGCCGAAGCGCTGCAGCAGATCACTGACGGCGCAGCCGGTGGCAACCTGGCCGAAAATAACGGCTCTGTGGTCGTCATTGATCAGGGTTGGTGGTGCGCCGTTCCAGAATAGTTCCGGCTGGAACTGTGATTTAAGCAGAAGGTTTTCCTCATCCTGACGGCGCAGAATTTGAGGCCAGCGGCTGAACAGCTCCATTCCCATTCCGGAGTAGTGGTTGCCCGAGCCAGGAAATACAAACGCCACTTTTCCAAAGACTCCAAGAGGCTCCGCTGAGTAAAACAGCCGGTCACGCAGACCCGGCGGGGTGGCAGGAGGAGTGCCGTTATTATCGATAGTGGTCCGGCCGAGTCCGATCAGCAGCGACAATTCCTCCCTATCGCGGGCGACCATGGCAACGGCATGTGTTTTACCGGTGGCTGACGCAAAGTTTGGATACCAGTCGGAGGCCAAATCGTAGAGGCTGCCTGAAGATCCCCATATCACACCTTCAAGCTGGTCAAATTGCGCCATAAATTCAGCAGTCGAATCACCGGTTACGGCAAAAAGTGACTCATTTCCCACTCCGAGTGGAGCGGAATGCTCCGTATCCTCAATGGTCTGAGCTGTGTCCCACCCTTCTAGCACAACGTGACTGCACGAACCGTCGATACTGCGAACATTTACTCCGGCACGGCGAGGGCCGTCGTTCCGATTGCGCAGCCAGTAGCGGGAGGAACGGGGAAAATAGAGCGGTGACTGCTCCGGGAGGGTCGAAGCGGCAGATGTCAAACCCCGGCAGCCGGGAATGATTTCATGGTACAGGGCGAGGCAGCCACGCAGCAGAGAGGCAAGACCGGAGGCGGCGCCGCTCTGGCCGATTTC
>CAYQMO010000121.1:0-6872 GCA_964418315.1 uncultured Geobacter sp.
TGTAAACTGATTTCTTGGTAGCATCATCAAAAACACGCACTTCAAGCAATTTCGTATCTACGGAACCTCCAAGGATGTATTCAAAAACACCCTTTCGATTTTTGACATATGGATCTGCATAGAACTTTTTCACTTCGGCTGATACCTTTTTAGGGTCATACGCTTTTTTATGATACTCTTCATACAGTCTTCCCCACTCTAATCCTCGCATCTCGCTTTCTACATCGGTAAATACACCAGACACCCAATCAATCACGCTGTTGAAGTAGGTCTTTAATTCGTTGATGTTGCTGTCGTAACGATGGCGGCTCATATAATCGCCAATATTGTCTTTGCTGACCCAATCTAGGGCGCATTGCAAAAACTCCTGCCGGTTTGCGCTACCAGATACATACGCACTCCATTTTTGGATGTTGGCATTCTGCGTATTGCTGAACTCTTCCTTGCCAAGCGTCACAAACGATCCAGAATACACAGCGTTGAGCAGTTCCTGATTATTGAGCGGTACACCAGCAATATTGATAGTACGAAACCACTCTTTAATCTCGCTTTCGGTTCCCTCGCATTCATAGATCAGCAATTTCGAGTCCCGAATTTTAGCTCGTTGGTCGGCGGGTAAGCTATCGAAGTTCTTCGGATTGCTGTTATCCATAATCGCGAACTTATTCGTAACGAATCGCCCGATACTGGTGATGCGCTGCTGACCGTCCAATACCTCGAATTTGTCCTCCGCGACTTTATTGAAGTAGATCAGCCCGAGCGGATACTCCTTGAGCAGTGAGTGGATGACAGCCTCCTCCTTCTTTCCGCCGCCATCCGCATAGATATAGTTCCGCTGGTACTCCGGCTGAATAGTGAGCTTTCCGCTCAGCCCGTACAGCCCCTTGCCCTCCAATTGGTTGTACACAAACCCGGCGCAAATGTCGGCAACTGTGATGTCGGTTCTCAGAGTAGTATTCACTTTTTCCTCCCAATTGCAGGCTGTGCATGGCGGCGGTGGCGGATTAGAATGCGCTTGAAAATGACGCGCGGCTGAGGTTCCCACAAACAAAGCATCCGCATGCCCGGGCTGTAGTGTCCCGTACCTCCTCGGGCGCGATATGCGTCGATGAACTCGCGTCCGAGGGTACGAACGCCAATCTCACTCATCATGTTTCCGTCGTCACTGTTTCCGACAATCTCGAATTGGTCGGGGTTGTATTTATCGAGGAAGGTAACGGGGACGCCCATGATGCCGTCGTAGTCGCTGGGAATCTCCTTGTAAGTGCCGACCTCGATGGCATCGAAGTTTTCGTACCGGTCATACGCCGCCTTACCCTTCAGGTTCTTGCTAAACTTCAGGTTGTCCGCCACGGTCATGAGATTCAAGGGTTCATGGCGGCGACCGTGGTCCAAGTTAGTGTACCAACACGACGTCGACACGCGCGCTATTTTCCTGCCCGTCTCTTTGTCGATATGGTGAAAGCGCGTCCAGTCGTCAGGTACTTCGAAGAACATTCCTACATTGAAGTTCGTGCATCCAAGCCACATCCAGTTGTCCTTGATGAGTGGAAAGATCTCCAAGTAGGTGATCGAATTGGTGTTGCCGATGATGAGAAACTTTTTCTTGTGCTGTGCAAGCTGAGCAACGTACTCCTTGAAAAGAGAGAACGGCGGGTTGCTGACCACTATGTCCGCCTGCTTGAGCAATTCGATGCACTCGGCGCTGCGGAAGTCGCCGCCTCCCGTGAGACGTGTGCGGTTGTGGGGGTTCCGCTCAAGGAAGAGTTTGAGATCTTCGATGCCGGTCGCGCCGTCTCCGTTGAGATCCGTCACTTCCTCGATCTCGACGGCAATCGCCATAGGCTTTTGGCGATTGCTATTGCCCTCGGCGTACTCACCGAACGTGAGTTGTGCGCCGGCGATAGGGGAGCCATCGTAGCTGGTGGTGACGAGTTTTTTCAGTCCGAGCTTGTTGAAATTGGCGGCGAAGTACTTGAAGAAGTTGCTCTCGAAGGGGTCGTCGCAGTTGCAGTAGACGACCTTGTCGCGGAAGGTGTCGGGATCGAACTCAAGGTAGGCCTCGACTTCTTTCTGGATGTCTACGTACTGGGTGTAGAACTCGTCCTGCTTGGCCGCCTTCGCGGCGCCCAGGCCTTGGTTCAGCGATTTGCTTTTCATTGCGCAGTTGTCTTTCTTTGGTTTCCTTGACGTCATTTCGGGCTGTGTCCGCTCGTTTTCTCGTTTCACCAAGTAGAACTTTTTGCCTCAGGGTACTGCAGGGTTTTGGCTCCAACTGCTGTAGCGTTTCTTTTCTTTCCCTTGGCTGGTAATTCCTCCGTAGAAGTATCAGCATTGAAAGCCGCCAACAAATACCACAGGTCTGCTTTAGTTGTACACCTAAAGTAGACAATAAATGTGTATTTCAGGTGTATTTCACTGTCATACTCCACAAGGTATGCTCCTTCCCAAAACGAGGGGTATATGACAACGATTCGCACGACGGAACAAATTGGTAAGAGGCTGAAAAAATTGCGGGAGCGAGCGATGATCAGCCAGGAAAAGATGGCTGAACTCATGAGCGTGACAAGGGGACAGCTACATAAATACGAGTCAGGGAAAAACATGATGAACACGGAGAAGCTGCAACGAGCCGCCGACGCTCTCTCGGTGCCGGTGCAGGAGTTTTTTATGGAGGGTTGTGACGTTCTGCCAATGGCGGTGGAAGAAAAGCTGCTGCTCGACTCCTATCGCGCCATCCCCAACAAGAATGTGCAGGAATCCATCCTTACTATCGCAACAAACGCTACCAGACAGGCTTAAACTTTCTTTTGTTTTGATTTCACTTGCAACAATGGCATGTTAGGCGAGAATGCCATGCTGCAGAGCGAACGCCAAGAAGTTGGCAAAAGCTCTTGAGACGGATTACAGGATGTTTCTGTAATATCTTTCCTGGGGTTCTGGGAAACAATCCGCTGCTTTACACGCCGGAGCTGGATTGTCCGCCTGCGGACTTGTTTTAGCTTCAGGTACTACCAGGGCGCACACAGGAGGCGCGAGTAATGAAAAACCGAAAGCCGGTAACCAACGTGGCAATGAATTCAACGGGCGATGACCACCCGACTATTTGATAGGGCAAAAAAAGACCCCAACATTCCAGAAGGGCATTATCGCATCCCATTCGGAGGCGAAGAGCGTACTTCTCATGGCAAAGGTATCGGGCTTGAATTTACCTTTACCGACAAAATTATCAGCATATTGTTGAAACTCTTCTCTCGAAAATGACACCGTAAAATTCCGCGAACGTTAGTGAATGACACCCATACGCCAAATAAAATGCTGAGGCTTTAAGAAGCATGATGTTTTTTTTGTTGAGAAACATAAACTGTTGTTGTAATAGTCGAATCATGGATAAAGACTTGAGAAAAGATTTGTGGCTTTTTTGGCTGAAAGAGGCATACCACCGGGATTTTGCCGGGAAAGTTATCCTGATTTTTGCTGACGGTGGACTGCGAGATGCTACGCCGAAACCCGAAAATAAAAGAAAAGTGCCCAGGGAGCTTTTACCAAGCAAAGATTACACCGGTACTATTATTTTAGATTGTGCTGTGTTTTCGGGGGCACTTGTCGAAACGTTGAAATAGGCGCTATCTCCAAAGCACTGGCATACCACCTGCAAAGGCGTATGCTGCAAATTGGATAGCTCAAGAACTCATTCCACCACCTCCCCGCCGATTAGCGGGAACGGGCAAGGGGTCAGGCGTGAGCAGATCGTAGGTGAAGTATAGCCGCCGATTTGCTTGCGCCTTTTTTTGTGCGCGGCACGGCAGAAAAGGAGAAAACAGATGGAAAAAACAGAATTCAGAGCAGTAAATGCCGGGGAGATCGTCAAGCGAAACTTGAGCGAAAAGGAAGCGTCAGCCGAGTATGGTGGCAGCGTCCACTGGTACCGGCGAGCCCGTACCTATGGAGGTGGCCCGAAGTTTATCAAGCTGGCCGGCATGGTTTTGTATCCACGAACGGAACTGGATGAATTTTTTAACAGCCGTCTGGTGAAGAGCACTTCCGAAGTATCAGCGCGGAGGGCTTAACCCATGACAGCTACCAGCCAATTCAAAACCACGAACCAGGACACAGCAGCATTCATTACGCACCGGACAGGCCGCACACCAGAACTCAAACGCAGTGGCTACGGTGAGCTTGTCACCATCACCTTTCCGTCAACACCGGACGTACTGCAAGCCGCCGTAGAGTTTGCCGCCGGTTGCCCAGAATCAAACCTTCTTGGTATCCGTAACCGTTTGTTTCGGATGATCCGGGAGGTGAAGCCATGAAAAGCACAGTCACCCCCACAAACCGGATACTGACAGCTTGTCAGAAAATGAAAGTGCTATCCAGGCACACCGACATTTCCAAGTACATCAACCAGATTATCATGGCGGCAGCTTACATTGAGATGAACTATGGGAGGCGGCTATGAACGACTTCCTGAACGCACTCACCAATGTAGGCATTGACCCGGACGGGCAGCTTGTCGAGGGGAAGATTAGCCGCACCACCTGTTCATGCTCCACCCACAAGAAGAACCGCCATGGCAACGGATGGTATCTGTTTCACCCGGACACCCCGGCAACTATCACCTGGGGATGCTGGAAGGAAGATTGTCCAAACGCCACAGGCGGCAGTTATTCGCCAAAGTCAGAACGCACCATGTCACCCGAAGAGCGGGAGGCGATCAAGACCCGGATGGAGACCACGCGCCGGGAACGTGAGGAAGAACGGCAGAAGGTGGAAGCAGCGACCAGGGAGAAGGCGGCACGGCTTGACCCTATCGGCGGAGATGTTCACGCAGACCACGGATACCTGGTTAAACACGACATCCAGAAAGACGGCATCATCACAAAGGGGATCAAGCAACTCAAAGATATGTTGCTCGTTCCAATGAGCGAGACCGGCACCGGAACCCCGGCATCAATGCAACTGATCTTTCCTGACGGTAGCAAGCGATTCCTGACCGGCACCGGCGCAATACCGGAAGTCCTGTATCACGTCATTAAAGGTGCTGGCGGCACGCTGTATGTTGTCGAAGGTTACTTGACCGGCCTAACCGTCCATTACGCAACTGGCGCGAGTGTTGTTGTCGCTTTCTCTTCCGGCAGACTGTCAGCAGTGGCGCAGGTATTGAGAAACCGCTTTCCTTCCAGGGATATTGTTATCGCCGGGGATTATGGCAACGGAAGCGGCAAGGCCATTGAAGCAGCCAGATTGATAGGCGGCAAGGTTGTTATTCCTACACCACCGCAGGAGGTGCAGGGATGAGTAACCAGACATTAGAAGGGACAATAGCTAAAATAACTGTAACTGATTGGGATGATTTGCGCCAAGCGGTGTCACTTGAAGAGGTTGCACGGCAGCTTGCAACCGCAGCGGCACCAATAGATGTAGAACCATCCACCGAACTACCAAAGGCAGAAGTTCCCCAGGATGGCAAATATTTCCCCCTTAAATCAGGCCGTGACCTCCGTGCGTTGGACATCAAAACGGAATGGCTTGTTGACGGACTGGTACCTCGCAATTCAGTTGTGGTGCTTTATGGCCGTGGCGGTATCGGCAAAACCACCTTGATGATGATGTTTGGGGATGCTATCGATCGCGCCGCTCCCATCTTCGGTATGGCGACTGTCAAGACGCAGGTTATCGTCATTGACTTTGAAAACAGTCTTGCCGTCTTAAGTGAACGTGCAAAGCGTACCGCCGTCGATGGTGTTCTGTTCTGGGATTCAGGGCAGAACCCACCTTCACTTGATAAAGGGGACTGGACGGTTTATCAGGAACTCTTGGCACAGTATCCCGGTGCGCTATTTGTATTTGATACACTAAGATCATCTCACAGTGGCGACGAAAACAGCAGTGAGGTTATGACCCTCATCATGCGTCGGATGCGTCAGTTACGCGATGCAGGCGCGACAGTGATCCTCCTGCACCATACGCCAAAGGGTAATGATCGTCAGTTTAAAGGGAGTGGCGCAATATTCGACTTGTGCGACCAGACTCTTGCACTTTACCAGACAGCGAAGCCAGGGAGCGACCAAGAGGCCGACGACGACGATGACGACCCTAACAGGGTTTATCGTTTCGGTACTGGTAAGAAAACCCGTTACCGACCTCATAGAGTATTTCTGACATTCGATACAGAGCATGAGGTGTTCGCTCTCGCAAAAGATCCAAGTGATGAAGCACTGGAATACCTCCACGGTATTATTTGCAGTGTAGATGCACGAACCAGTGCCAGGCAAACTGAAATCATCAAAACCGCGATGGAAGATGGCGGGTATGACTTCGGTGGAAACCACAAAATACGCTCTCTTTTGAAGCGCGGAATTGACCGTTTTTGGACTACTGACAAAGGGGTTCACAACTCCATTATTTACCGTCCAATAAATCAGTTTGTCAGTTTGTCACCCCCTTATATGTCTGCAAAACTGACAAACACAGAACATGCTGAAATTGTTGAGGAAAATCAGCACCCAAAAAATCAGTTTGTCAGCTCAAAAACAACTCAAACCGACCAGCACAATATTCCATTTCAGTTTGTCAACGAGCATGAAAAACAGCCAGTCGGCAGCACCCCGCAAACCGCAACCGTTACTGGGTTTGTCAGTTTTTCAGAGGGTGTTTATCAAACTGACAAACAGGCTGAAATTGAGAATGCCGATTTTTCCGAGATACCGACCTTTACCGAGGCTGATTTTGAGGGGGTGATCCTGTGAAAGTTCGAGTTATCCAACCCATCACCACCGCCAAGGGAACAACTCCTGTTGGCACGATTATCGACATACCGGACAACCTTCTTGTGAAGCTCAAGGGCAAAGTGGAACTAATCGACGACCCTA
>CAYQMO010000121.1:6882-11903 GCA_964418315.1 uncultured Geobacter sp.
AACTCTCCGGCAACGACTATCCGTCAGCTTGCATCAAGATCAAATGCGAATACCATACCGGAGGCCACCAATGAGCGACCGGTCAATATTCTGTGAAGAGTGCAACATACCCCTTGGAACTATCCGAGACGCACGGTTGAGGAAAGGTATCACTTATCGTTGCGACGGATGCTCCAAAAAGAAACCAGTACCACCACCAGGGTTTGACAGCCTGTTCAACTCACTACGAAAATCACCCACTCAGAGGGCATAAGGAGAAACAACCATGAAATTCAGTCCGATCTTCACAAGCATCATGACGAAAATTAAAAGCCTGCCTGAATCAGAATATGACAGCCCGACAGGTAAGCAACTGTTCAGATTGGCGCATAGGCATGCGCCACCAGCATTTAACAACTTTGCCATTCGGAAGGCACAGGCGGAAGGATGTTTTCCGAAGCCTACCCGTTGCGATGAAAACGGCGAGACGGTCTACTTCCTTGAAGAGATCGCAGAGTTTTTCGGGAAGACACAGGAAGAGGCACAACAGGCATTCAATGAGATGATTGCTGATGATCCAACCGCTCTTGACTTCGTCCACCAGGGGGCAACCCATGTCATTCAATGAGCGAGAAGTTATATTTCAACAGCAGACCAGCGAAAATTATGTGTATGCGCGAGAACACCGCACTGAGTCAGTGTTCCAGGTGCAATGTGTTCTGTGCGGAGAATTATACCCTCACAAGATTGTAACCAGCCACCCCGGTTTGACTTCATTCTTTTGTGAGCCGACGTGTGATTGTGGCAGCACCAAGGAGGTCAATTATGCAGAAATCTGAAAGTATCACCAACCTGGCGGCAGCTCTCGCCAAAGCCCAGGGAAACATGGCCGGAGCCTTGAAGGATTCCGAGAACCCTCACTTCCGGTCAAAGTATGCTGACCTTGAATCAGTATGGAACGCTTGCCGGGAACCATTGACCAGCAACGGCCTTTCGGTGACACAGCTCTTGACCTACACCGAGCGTCAGGCCGTGGCGATAGAAACGCTCCTCCTCCATGAGTCAGGGGAGTACATCGGCAGCAGCTTTGAAATCCCCGTCTCTAAATCCGATGCTCAAGGTTTCGGTTCAGCTCTCACTTATGCCAGGAGATATTCACTATCGGCGATCATCGGCATTGCCCCGGCAGAGGATGATGGGGAGTCAGCGGTAGGACGTGGAACCACAGCAAAGAAAACAGCCAGCACACCGCCAACGGCAAAGCAGGCCGATAGCAGCGGGACCAGTCAAGGGGGTAGCCAGCCCAAAACAGAGAAAACCCCGCCTGCATCAAATACGGAAGCCGACACCAAGGCGGCAGAGTACCACGACCGGATTAGGGGGGCACTTCGACAGATATACGGAGAAGATAAAGCGGCAGCTCTCGCCTACGTCGAAAACGAAACAGTATGGATCGACAAAGCGACTGGGGAAGTCAAAGCGGCAGGCGTGAAGGATTACCGGAAACTTTCCGAAGGAAGGTCCAAGGTTCTTTGTAGCAAGCTGGAAGCAAGAATCAAAAAAGAGTCACCACCCACAGTAGAACAACAGGAACCAGACCCATTTTAAGGAGTGCCACCATGGAAAATTACTTGCGCAACGTCCGCACCCTGGCACGGTGTCAGGCAGCTTACGACAACATGCACCCGCCAGAATATTATGAAGATGACCAGACTGATAATGAAGATCAGGACATTTTACCGAACGAGGAGAGATAACATGCCACTACCAAGCCTATACACACTGAGCAAAGATTTTGATTCACTTATGGAGTTGGAGTCACCAGATGAATTTGACAACCAGCTCATTGAGATAGTTGCCGGCCAGATCGAACAGAAGGCAGGGAACGTATGCCAGTTTATCAAGATGCTAGAAGGCACGGCGGAACAGTTCAAGACGGAAGAGGAGCGTATCAGGGGCGCACGTAAATCATTGGAGAACAAGGCCGAGCGAGTTAGGGAGTATATGAAAACCGCTCTCCTGAATGCCAACATCGAGAAGGTGAACGCCGGGACATTCAAGGTATCCGTCGGATTGTCCCCCGGCAGCATTGCCATAGACGACCTTGCTTCTATCCCGCCACGCTTCTTGACTGTGATACCGGAACAATATGTTCCAGACAAAACGGCCATCAAGACAGCAATCAAGGCCGGGGAGTCAGTACCAGGCGCACACATCGAAGCCGGATTCCAGTTGAGGATACGGTAATGGATACCATCATCCGGGATTGTGGGCGCGTCGGTTACCTGGGAATCATCGAGCAGGCCGGTAAAGAGGTCTATCGAACCGGCAAGCATCACCCCACAGAGGCAGCAGCATTGCAGGCAGTTGAAAAATGGAGGGCAGATCATGGCGAAGAAATCAGCAGCCACACCTAAAAGTCAGATTGTTTCTGCCCTCCGTCAGTTGTGGTTACGATCAAGAGAGCGAAGCGCAGCCGTAAGGCGCGACCTCAATACGTGTCAGTGCTGCAATGCCAAAGGCACAACGGCAAAGGGGCGGGAAGTTAAAACAGAAGTGCATCACCTACAAGAGGGCGATATTGACTGGGATAGGATTGTCAGGGTAATCAGAGCAGAGCTGTTATGCGATCCGTCAGGCTTGATGACACTCTGTAAACCGTGCCACCAGAAGGCACACAGTGACGGCGAAATATAATCAACCGGCACAGGCCGGAATAAAAAGGAGTAACACCATGAAGAAAAAGAACAGCGACGATTTTATCAATGCAGTAAATGAAGTTATCACCAGAGTTGGACACAAACCGTCTGCACCTGTACCAGAACCCGACAAGACGGGATTTATCGAACCGCTTGTGAGCAGTCACGAAACATTCGACCTTATTGAAAAAATGGCGGCGCACCTGAAAAAACTTCTCTGCAACGAGACCGACATTAAAGCAGGAGACCGTATCTTTACAATGCTAAATGAGATTCAAAGGCTTTCCGCCGATGCTAAAGAAGAGATTAGTTACACCGGATTGAGTTGGTAACGCACTGAGAAGCCGTACAAGGCACAAACGGTATCCGGGGACTTGGCCGAGCAGTGGCAGGAGATAGACGAAACCTTAATGATGTAATTCAACTAAATTCAACAACATACCCGCTCCTCTTGGATAGGGGGGGCGGGTAAGGAGTCAGTGTCATGGCGCAAAAGAAAGAGTTTGATCTTGATGAAGTAGAGCGGTTGGCCTCTCTTGGCTTGTCAGAAATCCAGATAGGGGAATGCCTGGGTGTATCCAGGTCTACGGTACAACGAAACAGGGCAGAAGGTGGAGCTTTTGAAGCCGCTATAAAAAAGGGGCGGTCAACGGGCATTTCCACCGTAGCGAACGCCCTTCACGAATCGGCGGTTGGTGGGAATGTCACAGCAGCGATATTCTATTTGAAATGTCGCGCCGGATGGAATGAATCAGCAGAAATTGAAAAGCGGCTTGAGGAGCTTGAAACTAAACTGAGTGGGGGGCAGCATGGCGACAACCAGGCAGATACTTGACCGGCTTGCAGACTTGGAACGAGCCTACATGCCGGATACGGCACCATTCGTCATAATCTTCTATGATGCTCCACAGAATCGGCGGCTGGATGAGATAATTGAAACAGAGCGAGCGGCAGGCCGTGAGACAATATTTGTGCTGCCTCGTAATGGCAGGGAGTGTTCAGGAAGATGAACAGCAGCATATCGTTTTGCTGCATTCCGCCAGGGGTGGGCACTAAGTGAGCCCCCTTAATCTTTCTTCTCCAGATCGGATGTATCTCGATCTAGCTTTTTCCGGGCTTGCAAGATAAACTCCTCCTGCGACATTTTTGGCTGCCGCAAAATCGCCTGTCTTACTCTTTCCGAGGCGTCCCGATGTTCTTTCGTTATCCCCAAGTTAATTGCCATGATCTTGCACTTTCATCGCCATAATCGTTTATGACCGCTCTTGTTGGTGTTAATGCAACCCTGCTTTCAGTCTTGCCGCTATTTCCTGTTTGCTAATTTCGTTTGCAGAGATGAATCTCAAAACGATCTTCAAACGGATTCTCAGACGACTCGTCAAAAAACCGGATAGATTCGTTGCTGTGTTTGATGTGCTGCCTGTCGGTTCCATTCATACAACAACTCCCATCTCCCTTCAGGACGCAGATAGGATTATCAGTGGATTCCTTGATCGGAGCGGTCTTGTAGGTAAAGTGAACCTTGTTCCAGTTAATACGTTCGATGCGCTTCCGTCTAATGTACTTCACGACACCATAGAGGCAGGCGGCAGCAAGGAGAATACTTATGTAGTATTGCATACAGACGACTCCGTTTGGCTTATCCGTGATGCTCATGAAACAGCAGAAGTTTTGGAGAACGCCGAGCCCAGTGTCTCATCGTCCGTCCTTAGTCCAAGACCTTCCACGCCATTCACTTAGATTAAACGGCGGAGGTTTATATCCAGTCGGATGATGGACTGTGGGTAAATCCATCCAGCTAAACTTTGTCTGGTTAGTGAGTTTTCTGTATGACGCAAGTCTCGCTTTCAATTCTTCAATAGCTTCATTTTCATAGATACCGATTGTCGTATCTTTGTCGCTTGTGTCTTGCATATCTTACACCCCAAAATTTGAACCCCCAAAGGCAACCCGACTCCAAGGGTCTGCTGGCACCAACCGCGCCGGGAGCTACGGCACCAGCATCGTTTCGAATGTATCATCCTCGTTGACAAAATGTCAGCAGTTTTTTTAATTGTTATGCAGTTGACCTGATACCTTTATGCTGATATTCACCTGACAAAACCGGAGGGTGAAAAAAGAGGAAATTCAACCTCATTGTACCTATATTGTACCTTTTAAAAATAGCACTCAATAAAAATAGGTGGTTAGGTATTGTTTCATATTATGGACTATAGAATTCAATGGTATAAAGTAGGTTTTTGAACCGTTAAGAAACAATTTTATATATGCTGAAAAACAACGCCTTATACCCAACCCGGACGAGCCGGAACCAAATAAATTCCTTTCATGCTATAATTACAG
>CAYQMO010000122.1:0-5656 GCA_964418315.1 uncultured Geobacter sp.
ATATGTGGAAGAAGTTGACCAGAAATCCGTGGAAATGTGCAGCAGGTGTCAGGAAACGCTGAGAGGATTGTGTAACGATTAGCTCGATAATTCGTCCAGAATCATACCGAACTGCTCTGATGTGAGCAGTTCGGAAATGTTCGGTACCAGTTCCCCGCCGTCGTGCATTGTTGCTCCAAGTTGTTCCCTGTTGGTATTGCAGGCGGTATGTATTGCTTCGTTCAGACTTCTCTCTTTAGCCCGATACCATTCCATGGCCTTACTACCGAAAGAGAGAGTTCTCAGCTCTTTTTCGAGATTGTCGGCTTTAATTGTGACAAGCCATCCCTTGTCACAAAATTCTGACCTAAGCAGTTCAGGTTGTTTCTCAAGAGTTTCATTTACCGCAGTTACTTCGCCATTCACCGGCATTATTAGTGGAACTATCTGCTTTTCCAGCATTATATGGGCAAAGACCTGGTTTTTCAGAACCGGATCTCCGATTCTGGGAAGCACAACGGTTCGTATCCCACAGATCAGCTTTGACAGAATTCCATTTATACCGATTACCACTTCGTGCGGGTTTACCACTTTTATCCAACAGTGATTCTTGTGGTAAAACAGAGAGCCGTCCAGACGGTTTTTTGATAGGCCAACTGACGAGACATCTTGTGTCAGTGGCCTATTCGTGGTTTTAAACTGCGTATCAGTGACTGTACCGTCATGCATTACCCGATCAAAGGCGCACTCTTCACACTTGAAATCAAGGGAGCAGAGTTTGTAGGAGATTATTCCAGAAGTCATCCAGACGCACTTCATGTCATCAATGTCCTGCATCATATTGTAATCATCTCGAAACATATTCTACCTACCCTGCTTCCTCTTAATAACACAGTCTATAAGGGTTTTTTCTCATCATCAGGATTGATCTTTTCGCCGCCGTCAGCCATGGTTAAACCGAGACCGGGATGAAAAAATGCTCCTTCGAATGCTTCTTCTTTCTCTTTCACTTTTTTGCCGCCTAACGACAGAGTAAGCATTCCACTTGTGCTGAGGAGTATTGCGGCGATTACAAATGAGGAGGTCATGCTCCCGGTTGTCGCATTCAGCATCTGTGAAACTTTGCTGAGTACAAACCCGCCGACACCCCAGGCGGTAAACAGAATTCCATAGTTGACGCCATACGCTTTAATGCCCCAAAGATCCTTGGTAATTGCTGGGAACAGCGCAAGGTTGGCACCGTAGTTAAAGCCGATCATCGTGGCAAGGAGCACAATTGTTATCGCGCTGGTATGCTGAGAGCCAAGCAGGGGGATACAAAAAAGCATCAGTACCGCCTGAAACAGATGTACCGACATAATTGTCTGATATCGTCCAATTTTATCTGACAGGATACCAGCTATAACCCTACCGCCAGCATTTCCTATCGCCATGATTGCAACAGCGAGGAAGGCGTATTCGCCCATACTTTTCTTTGCCAGACCGGCGACACTGGAAATAATCATCAAGCCGGCTCCAGCCCCTACAAAATAGATGGCCCACAATTTCCAGAAGTCAGCGGTTTTTATGGCATCTTTCCAGTGGACATCATTAATAACAGCTTTTTTCTTCAGCGCAACGTTGCCTGTTTCTTGTGGGACATACCCTGCCGGAGGGTTTTCCAAAAACATCGACAATCCGCAGACAATAACAATAAAGGAAATTGCGTATACAAGCATGGCCTGACTGATACCCATTGTGTTAATCAGATAACCTGAAAGCGGGGCGATGTACACCGGTGCCACACCAAAACCCGCAACGATAAGCCCTGCGATAACCCCCGTTTTTGAAGCGGGAAACCACTTTAGGCCTGGAGGGGTTGAAGCTGAATAGCCAAAGCCCATACCTGCTCCCACCAACACGCCAAAGCCCAGTACCCACGCCGTATAGCTTGTTGACTGTGAAATCCAGGTAAGTCCGAGGCCAACGAGAAGTCCGCCGGTACATGCGGTCGCGCGTGGCCCGAATTTATCCTGGCATTTGCCTGCAAGGATCATTGCAAAGGCGAAAACAAGGCAACATACGGAATAGGGGTCATTTACCTTTGCGAGATCCCAGGTGAATGCTTCCGGTCCGCCGGCCTTAATTGATGACTCTATGGCTGATTTAAACATACTCCACGCATACAGAATACCGAGCGCCAGATTGATGCCTAACCCGGCAAATGTCATTGTCCACCCTCTGTTTTTAACTGTCTCTGTCATGGCACTCTCCTCAAATGTAAATTTTATGTACACTAAATATACACAATCAACTTTATTTACGCGCACTGTACCTGAGAGTGGAATAAAAGTAAACACTTTTTTTGCATTTATTTTTTAGTGTAAAAAAAATATACATCCATGAGGGGAGGTGAGCATGATCTTGCAGATATAAAAATGCTCTTTTCTCTATAAGAACATTTTTATCAGAGGGATAGTTCCTGTTAGTCGATAACTTCCGACAGTCGTCTTGGTGCTTTTATGCGCTGAGTGAATTCATCAGGGTGTAGAGATTTTTGAACCGCGCGGAGTTGATGATAAGGAGTCAGTATCAGGCCGCCAACAGCGGCAACAGCGCCTGTTTTGTTTTTCTCAGAGCCCCGTCTTCAATCTGCCGCACCCGCTCCCGTGAAATGGAAAAGTGGCTGGCGATCTCCTGAAGCGTCATAGGCTCATCTGCCGTAATTCTTTGCGCAATTATATACTGCTCTTTTTCGTTCAGTTGACTGACTACGCTGGCAACTTTTTGCTGCAGACTCTGGCTCTCTTGTAAATTTGCCAACAGCTCTTCCTGATTTAGTCTGTCGTCGGCAAGAGACTCCAGAGCAGTTGCACCATCGCTTCCCGGTATTTCGGCATTGAGCGAACAGTCTCCCTGCATTCGCTGCTCCATCTCAGAAAACTCTTGCTCGGAAACCATCAGCGACTCTGCTGCCGTCATTGCATCTTCAGCTTCGTAATCTGTGCCGACGAGCGCATTTCTAACCTGACGAAGTTTGAAAAAAAGCTTCCTCTGTGCCTGGGTTGTACCTATCTTGAGCAGGCTCCAAGACGATATGATATGATTCTGTATGTATGCCTTTATCCACCAGACCGCATACGAAATCAGCCGCACACCTTTGTGCGGATTAAATTTTCTGACCGCCATCATCAGCCCGATATTGCCTTCTTGTATGAGGTCAAGCATTTTAAGGCCGTAGTGTCGAAACTCGTATGCCACTTTCACAACAAATCTCAGGTTGGAAGTGATCAGAGTATGGGCAGCCGCCAACTGTTTGTCCTCGAAAAAGGAGACCGCATAGCGATGTTCATCTTCTTCGCTCAAAAGTGGAAACTTCCTGATTTCATTCATATAAAGCCGGAGACTGTCAGTTACTACCGGAAATTGCGTTACCATTTAAAACCACCTCTTTAGCTTGATGCGTTAGCACTCTCAACAGGAGACTGCTAAAACCTAGCAGATGATTCTAAAAAAATCAAGCAGTTGTTTAGGAGTCCTTTTTGGCTGGTTGCTGTGTTGTATCAATTTCAGATCAAAGAAGATTTCCAGGGGTGAGGAGTGAAGCGACGGGGAGTACGTACATTTGCCTCCCCGCACTCCCCTCTATTGATGAAGATGTTCCCGGCCAAAAGGCGACATCTGGCGCAAACGGGCGATAATAGGCGGCAATTCCCGGATAACAGTATCGATCTCCACGTCAGTTGTATAACGCGACAGAGAAAAACGGATCGAACCATGGGCACAGGTGAACGGCACGCCCATAGCGCGTAGAACGTGTGACGGTTCAAGCGAACCTGAGGTGCAGGCGCTTCCTGAAGAAGCGCAGATACCGAACTCAGACAGCAGCAGCAAAATGGCTTCCCCCTCAACGAACTCAAAGGCTATTGAAGTTGTGTTTGGCAGCCGTTCCGCACCGCCGCCATTAATACGGGCATGCGGTATTGCCGCCATCAAAGCATCCTGCAGACGATCACGCATACCTTTGACGACACTGTTTTCAGCCTCCATGAACTGACCGGCCAATTGACACGCCTTTCCCAGAGCGATTATAGCCGCAGCGTTTTCGGTGCCTGCCCGGCGACTCTTCTCTTGATGACCACCAACCAGTAACGGCCTGAACGGCGTTCCTTTACGGAGGTAGAGTACACCTATCCCCTTGGGGGAATGCAGCTTGTGGCCGGAAAGTGAGAGCATATCGATGCTTGAAGCTGCCATGTTGATCGGGATCTTGCCGATAGCCTGAACGGCATCACTGTGGAATAGAGCGCCCTTCGACTTGGCAATTCTTGCCGCCTCCTCCACCGGGAAAATAACACCGGTCTCATTGTTGGCCCACATAAGCGATACGATTGCCGTATCGTCATCAATTACTGACCTCAACTCTTCCAGATCGAGGCGGCCTGCGCCATCTACGCCAATCTCAGTGACCCGGTACCCTTTCTGGCGCAGATTGCGGCACTGGGTCAGGACTGCCGGATGTTCGACGCGACTGGTGATGATGTGACGCCGGTCAGGAAAAACTTCCAGGGCCGAGCGGATAGCAGCGTTATCACTTTCGGTGCCACACGCAGTGAAAATAATTTCGTCCGGTGATGCACCCAGAAGTTGAGCCACTCTAACCCTAGCTTCGGTCACCTTACTCTGAACCTGGCCGCCGAAAAAATGCATCGAACTTGGGTTGCCGTACAGTTCGCAGAAATAGGGGCGCATCTCTTCAAATACCGCTTCATCAACCTTGGTTGTTGCATTGTTGTCGAGATAGATTTCTTTCATGCAGAGACCTCCTCCACAACAATATCCTCCGCGACCAGGTCACGCAGTTTGGCCTCAACCATGCGCGCGGTATTGCCCGATGACGCACACCCGGCGCAAGCCTTGCGGAAAGCCACCTGTACTTTGGCGCCATCTATGTCAATCAGCTCCAGATCCCCGCCATCAGCCCAAAGCAGAGGACGGATATCCCTCTCCAGAACTTCCTGAATCAGCTGCATCTTCTTCATATTGGAAAGTTTTTCAGGGCGTACCCGTGTCTGAGTTGCCGCCTCCCCCAAAACCTGGGCTATAAGATCCTTAATCTTGGGAATACAGCCACCGCAGGCGCCGCCTGCTTTGGTAAAATTTGTCACCTGCTCGGCTGTAGTCAGGCTGTTGGTCTCAATGACTTTTTTAAGGAAGGCATCGGTTATGCCAAAACATTTACATACAATTTCCCCTTCATAATCAGGGTACGCCGGACCATGGTCATGTTCGCTGTCGTGGTGCGGCATTTCCATGCCTCGATATTTGAATATGGCAACCTCCAGCGCTTCCTGCCCCATAACCGAGCAGTGCATCTTCTCTTCCGGCAGTCCACCGAGAAAATCAGCAATTTCCTGATTGCTGACTGCCAGCGCCTCATCAAGGGTTTTTCCCTTGACCATCTCTGTTAAAGCTGACGAAGAGGCGATAGCACTGGCACAGCCAAAGGTTTGAAACTTGGCGTCAACAATCCTTTCTTTATTGTCATCCAGCTTGAGATAAAGCTTAAGTGCATCTCCGCAGGCCAGACTGCCGACTTCGCCTATTGCATCGGCATCTGGTATATCTCCGACGTTGCGAGGGTTCAAAAAATGATCCTTAACGATTGGCGTGTAATCCCACATGGAGTAACTCCTTG
>CAYQMO010000122.1:5756-11812 GCA_964418315.1 uncultured Geobacter sp.
CAGAATAAACTGCCGACCGGCAGACATAACCTCTGCCAGACGACCATCCGACGATGCCTCACCATACAGCCGGACAACCGGCTCAGTGCCTGATTTACGGAACAGCATCCAACTGCCGTCATCGAGCAGCAATTTGGTACCGTCAACCCTGACGATTTCTTTGACCTTCGTGCCGGCAATCTCGACCGGAACGACAGTGATCTTGCTTTTATAGGCGACTTCCAGCTCCGGAGACAATCTGAGGTTGTCGCGACGGGTGACAAATTTTCCCACTTCACCATACAGGTGGTCTAACAGCTCACGAATGCTCTTTCTTTCCCTGGCCACCATTTCAGCCACCAGAAAACAGGCGAGAATACCGTCCTTCTCCGGAACGTGACCTTTGATAGTCAAACCGGCGCTCTCCTCTCCGCCGATAACCAGTTTATCCTGGCTGATCAACTCGCCGATATATTTGAACCCGACCGGCGTTTCATAGACCGGAACACCATGTTTTTTCGCCACGGCATCAATCAGGTGCGAGGTCGCGACACTGCGTGCCACGCCACCTTCTAGCTTGCGCACCCGAATGAGGTAATCCAGCAGCAGGGCGATTATATAGTTAGGCTCGATATAGCTGCCGTCGGCATCAAGAATACCGAAACGATCGGCATCACCATCAGTAGAAAGGCCAAGCCGAATATTCGGATCGTTTTTGACTAGAGCAATAAAATCAGGAATGTGAGCTTCTGATGGCTCTGGCGGGTGGCCGCCAAAATATGGGTCGGGACGGTTATTGATGATCGTGTAGGGAATATTGCGGGTGCGGAGCGGATCGTCCAGATAGCCACGCCCGGTTCCATACAGCGGGTTAAGTGCAACCAGGCCCAGCTTACCGATAGCATCAAAGTCAACCTTTTGCTCAATTGACTTCAGGTAGTCGTCGTGAGGGTTGATTGTCTCCGCCAGACCCTGTTTTTTGGCATCTTCAAGAGACAGTTCCTTGTAACATGAGGTACCAACTGAAGCATTGGCACGGCGCTCGATCTCATTCGTGGTTTCCGGCAGCGCCGGACCTCCTGAAGAGGGTGAAAATTTGACGCCGTTGTATTCAGGGGGGTTGTGGCTGGCGGTAAAGTTGATGCCGCCGGCAGCGCCACGACGCAATATTTCATACGAGATAACCGGTGTAGGCGTATCCCGTTCACAGATATAGGCCTTGATACCGGCACCGGCGAGAACACGGGCTGATGCCTCAACAAAGCGTTGCCCCATGAAACGGGTATCGCAGCCGATGACGACCCCTTTTCCACCCTCACCCGATGCTTTAATGGTATCGGCTATGGCCTGAACAACAACCTTTACATTTTCAAAGGTGAAATCCTCACACAGGATGCCACGCCAGCCGGAAGTTCCAAAGGTAATTTGTGTCATTTTTCCACTCCTTATGATAACAGGACTTTTTTGTCGTGTGAAAGTAATACACATATTATTCCCCGTCAAGAGAAACAGATTTTTTTTTGGTCTACGACATAACAATATAATTTCTTGACTCCGCTCTTTTATTACCCTATTTTCTGCATGTTAGTCAAGCAATCAGATAATGGGGGGGCTGTCATGAGTAAACTTGCGGAGATGGAACTGAAGAGAGAACGTCTATACAAACAACTTCAAAAAACTGGTGACTTCAGAAGAGGTATGATTTCCTCAACGTACCGCAAGTGCGGTAAAATGAATTGTGCTTGTGCTCAAGAAGGACATCCGGGACACGGTCCTCAGCATTTATGGAGTACAACAATTAAAGGGAAAAGCTACGCAAAGAGCCTTAAGTTTGGCCCTGAGATGGAAAAATATTTGGAGGAGATAGATAACCATAAACAATTTCAGAAACTGTGCGAAGAGCTTGTCGAGATAAATGAGCAGATCTGCAATTTGCGGCCTGTTCGAGTAATCGAAGATGAGAATGAACAGGCAGTGCTTAAAAATAAATTGCAGGAGATGTTCATGGCGAAGTTGAAAAAGAAACTTGATCATTGAATGCTTGTTTGAGAATAAAAAATATGGCACAAGTAGTTAATCAAGATTGCGACTATGAAAACAGATAGCATAATAATAAACAGCGATATTGCAGCAATCGGTATCGATCTGGGTGGTACCAAAACAGAAGTCATACTTCTTGCTTCAAATGGTCACGTCCTGTGGCGGCAGCGCCGTCCAACAAATCGGTCTGATGGGTACGATGCTATCCTGTCCATAGTAGCAGAAATGATCAATGAGGCTGCTGCCCTACTTTCGCACGGCACTAACTACACCGTAGGTATCGGCATTCCGGGTTCCATTGACTCTTCCACCAACCTCGTACGTAACGCCAACTCGACCTGCCTGATCGGACATCCACTTCAGAGCGACATTGAACGACTCATTGGCCACCCTGTAAGTATTCGCAACGACGCCGACTGTTTTACCCTTGCAGAGTGCCACTTGGGAGCAGGCCGAGGCTACGGATTGGTATTCGGTGTCATTATGGGAACGGGGTGTGGTGGCGGAATCTGCATCAACGGCGAAGTACGTGAAGGACCACACCGGATCGCCGGAGAGTGGGGACATCAGTCAATGGTTTCTGGCGGTGCAGAATGTTACTGTGGCAACCGGGGTTGCGTTGAGACACTGATTAGCGGATCAGGAGTCGAAAATGCCTTTTTCAACGAATACGGACATCACTTGACTATGGATGAAATCGTGACGCAGGCAAGATCTGGTGACATGCGGTGCAAGAAAACGTTTGACAACTTCCTGGACGACTTTGGCCGCTGTCTTGGAGGCCTGATCTCTATTCTTGATCCGGATGCAATTGTGCTGGGTGGTGGCCTCTCCAATATCGACGAACTTTACATAGAAGGCATCGAGATGGTGAAAAAATATGCTTTTCATGACAAACTGCGCACACCCATCCTGAAGAACCAGTTAGGAGACTCCGCTGGAGTATTCGGTGCTGCATGGATCGGGCAGACTAAATCAGAATGCTTAAAATAAGCAGGGAGCGGAAATGATAGCGTACAGTGACTATTTACAAGAGGCCGTCAGTGCGGCCAGAATTGCCGGGCAGTATCAAAAGTCCCGTTTCGCTTCAACTCTGAATATAGAGATGAAAGGCGAAAAGGATTTGGTGACCGAGGTAGACAAGCAATCGGAGCGGTTGATTGTCGAACACCTTCTCTCTCGCTTTCCTGACCATGACATTATTGCAGAGGAAGGCGACTATCTGCAGGCGGGTTCTCCCTGCCGCTGGATTATAGACCCGGTTGACGGTACAACCAACTATGCTCACGGTTTTCCCTGGTTCTGCTCCTCTATTGCACTTGAAGTAGAAAGAGAGTTGGTTGCCGGAGTAGTCTATAATCCGATTTATAATGAACTCTTTACGGCATCGAAAGGAAATGGTGCATTCCTGAATGGCAACCGACTGTCAGTATCCAACCGTGCTCCCTTGAGTAATTCACTGCTTGCAACTGGTTTTCCGTATGATTGCGCCACAGATCCAGCCAATAATTTTGCTAATTTCATCGCCTTCCAGAAGAGTGCCAGAGGAATTCGCAGGGCTGGTGCCGCTGCACTTGACCTTGCTTATGTAGCTGCAGGAAGGCTTGATGGTTATTGGGAACTCAAGCTGAAAGCATGGGATGTGGCTGCAGGAGTTCTTTTGGTACGTGAAGCGGGCGGCATGGTAACGACCTTCGATGGTTCAGTTTACGACGTTTTTAACGACAAGATAGTTGCCAGTAACGGTTTGATCCACGATAGTATGGCAAACATGCTGGCATATTGACCTGACAAGCGAGACGTGCAACATAGTTCCGGCTGAAAACATGATGAAAAAACAGAAAAGGAGTAATTCAATGAAAATACTTGCAATTATTGGCAGTCCGCGTGGGATGCAAGGAAACACCGGACGTCTGCTGGAAGAAGTCCTTGCCGGGGTAGAAGCTTCTGGAGCTGAAACGGAAATCCTCTCTTTGAAAAACCTTGACGTCCAACCTTGTGTCGCCTGTGACGTTTGCCACAAGACCGGAATCTGCAACATCAACGATGATTACGAGGCCATCAAAGACAAACTCCTCGCTTGTGACGGTTTCATCCTTGCCAGCCCAAATTACATCTTCAGCGTTTCAGCCCAGATGAAAGCGCTTTTTGATCGCTGCAACGGCCTGATCCATTGTATGGCGCTGGAGGGTAAATATGCCGCCTTGGTCGAAACATCAGGCGGCGGTGAGGACGTGGAAGTGTTGACCTATATGAGCCGCTTCGTCAAAACCCTCGGAGCAACCTCGGTAGGCGGCGTTGGTTCCGCTATCGCCGGTATCAGAACCTTTCCCGATGAAGAAATCCTGTATGAAAATGCCCGTGACCTCGGACAAAAACTTTGCCTGAGCATCTCAGGCAAGCTGGTCTACCCGGAGCAGGAAGGTTTTCGTGATGAGTTCAAATTACGCATGTCTGGCCTTGTGGAGATGATGAAGGAATTCTGGACATTCGAGCGGGAATACTGGCAGAAGAAACTTTCGA
This sequence comes from uncultured Geobacter sp., assembly GCA_964418315.1. Lineage (GTDB taxonomy): Bacteria > Desulfobacterota > Desulfuromonadia > Geobacterales > Pseudopelobacteraceae > JACRCG01. The sequence continues at coordinate 10,299 of CAYQMO010000122.1, forward strand.
GGTAGATCATGTTTGAATCGCAGTACAACGACGAGATGGAAGCAGAGGTAAAACGCCTGGAGGCGCAGATGCGCGCCATCAACGCTGGCCACCCGGAATGGGTCAATGCCTGTGCCGCCTGCGGGTGTGAGCTTAATGAGACGGACAACAGCCGCTGTAAAGAATGCGACGGCAACCAGCGGCTGTAATATCACAAAGGAGTAGCGCAGTATGAAAGTCATGATCGATTTGTGTATCGTGCCGATTGGGGTCGGCGTCTCCCTTTCCCCATACATCGCCGCCTGCGAAAAGGTGCTGACCTCTGCCGGCCTGAAGACCGCGCTGCACTCCTACGGCACGAATGTCGAGGGGGAGTGGGAGAAGGTGTTTGCGGCAGTAAAGCTCTGCCATGAAGTTGTTCACGAGATGGGGGCACCGCGCATCACCACGACCATCAAGCTCGGTACCCGGACGGATCGGGAGCAGAGCATGGAAGACAAGGTGCAAAGCGTGCGAGAGAAACTGTGAGAGGAACCTCCTTGCACCGCTCTGTATACAGTTGCGCCGACCATATCTCAACGAGACATGGTCGGCGATTTTGCAATAAACTGGTTGTTAAAACCTCTTCATTGCCTGGAAGTAAATTGTTGGATCCGTAAGCTCGCTTTTTCCAGTGGCGTAGCCTGCGGTTCTCCAGGCGACGCTGCTGCGGATACTGAAACTGTCGGCGTCAAACCAGTTAATGCCAAAACCGGCTCCGGCAAGTGAGCGGGTATTGTCGGGGGCAATCGGATCGAAGTGCAGCCTGGCATAGCCGTAGTCGAAAAAACCTGAAAGCTGTAGGCTGCCGGGCAGTGCTCCAAGCGTGCCGAAAAGATAGCGTAATTCCGTTATAGATATTACACCCACATCACAGCTCGCCTCGCTGACCGGAAAGGCGCGAACGCCGCTCGGGCCGCCCAGGGAAAACTGTTCCGAGCTGTCAAGGTTGTTATCTGCCCATTGGCCGGTAACGCCGGTGTAGAATGACAGAGTCTTGTAGATACTCTGGTTGCGCGACAGACTATAAGCCAGTTTGTTGTAGCCCCCATTAGTACGCAGACCTGTTGTCGATTGGTCGTTGCTAAGAGTTGTACCATCGTCTATCACCAGGTTGCCACCAGTATAGTTAAGCGAGAACGATGTTGACCCCCCTCCCATCCAACTGTCCATTTCCACGCCGTTGATTCCTGCCAGACCGGTGATGCTGTGACGCTTGTTATTCAGGTTGGCACTTCCGGTGCGATCTTCAAGCAGCTTAACTTCGCCCCCCACCGATACGTTTAAAATAATCTCTCGGGAACGAATCAACGGTTGGGTAGCCGTCAGGTTAAAGTTATGGGCATCACCGGTCGCTTCAAGAGCTTTGAATGATTTACCAAGTTCGTAGGTGACAAAGCTGTAGTTGAAACCGACCTTAGTGCCGCTGCCAGATATGGGACGTGCGAGCTGATCGGCTGCGTCACCAAGGCCTTTGGCGGTCCGGGAGACAACCT
>CAYQMO010000123.1:0-11747 GCA_964418315.1 uncultured Geobacter sp.
TGGTCAAAAATATGTAGTTGTATAATTGCCTGATTTTCACAAATTTTGCTATTGCACAAACATCCTGGAAATACACCTGGAAACAGCAAATCTCTGTTTTGAGGCCAATATTATCGACTCGACCAAGCCTCGGAAGATATACTGAAACTAATGATTTCATTCATTCGGGCGTCACGCTGGATATTTTTCCATGCTTATTGCTAAATATAAAATGCAGTAACATTATTTTTGCAAAAAAGCCTTGACAATATCAATGCCCGGACTTATATTTACAGTAACGATATTACTGCCCAGGAATAGTTATGAAAATTGGATTAGGAAAAATAGCTGATGTTCAAGCAGGGTACTCATTCCGTTCGAGACTTGAGTCACTGGAGAGTGGTGCTGTTTCTGTCATCCAGATGAAGGATCTCACTGATGAAAACCGAGTATGCTGTGAAGAGTTGGTGAAAGTCGATATGGAGATCCCTAAAGCACACCATCTTTTACGACCCGGTGATATTATTTTTCGGTCTCGGGGTCTAGTCACCAACTCGGCCATAATGTTAGATGCTCTTGATGCTGCCGTGCTAGCTGCGCCGCTCCTTCGTATTCGATGCAACAACAGTGTTGTTATGCCCGAATACCTGAACTGGTATATCAACCAGAAGCCCGCTCAATCATATCTCAGAAGTTGCGCAGAGGGTACTGCCCTTAAAATGATTAGCAAACAGTCTCTGGAGAACCTTGAAATATTAGTTCCTTCGATGGAACGACAACGATTGATATCTGAGCTGGCTGCTCTGGTAGAGCAAGAACAAGGGCTCATGAAAAAACTGGCTGAAAGACGAAGCCAATATATTACCGTTACACTACTTTACTTGGCAGAAGGAGACTAACATGGCAACAAATCCCCCAACAGGCGACAATCATCGTAACGGAGCTGTCAAAGACAGATCACAGGTATTCAATCCGGTCAACGAGCGGTGGACAAAACGAGACTCCACCACCGGCAAATTCATGGATCAGAAAGCGGATAAAGAGCCGTTCAAAGGGGTAAGGAAAGAAAAATGAGCGATAAAATCGACCAGAAAGACATTAACAACTCGGCCTGGGCGGCATGCGACACGTTTCGTGGAGTAGTTGATCCGGCACAATACAAAGATTATATCTTAGTCATGCTGTTTGTGAAGTACATCTCTGATGTCTGGAAAGACCACTATAATGAATATCGCAAGCAATATGGCGATGATGACGCCCGTATCAGGCGCAGACTTGAGCGCGAACGCTTTGTTCTCCCTTTTGCAGAGTTAAAGAGCCATGATACTGGAGAGGTGGAAGACCGTTTCCTGGCAGATTACTACAGCCTTTACGAACGTCGAGGTGCAGCTAACATTGGTGATCTCATCAATGTTGTATTGGACGCCATTGAAGAAGCTAACAAGTCAAAGCTGGAAGGTGTTTTCCGGAACATTGACTTCAACAGTGAAGCTAACCTTGGCCGGACAAAAGATCGTAACCGCCGTCTGAAAACATTGCTGGAGGATTTCAATAAGCCACAACTGGATATGAGTCCGTCTCGCGTATCCGAAGATGTCATCGGCAACACCTATATTTATCTTATAGAGCGATTTGCAACCGATGCCGGGAAAAAGGCTGGAGAGTTCTATACGCCGCATAAAGTATCCGAGCTGGTAGCAAAGCTGGCAAAGCCGGTATCAGGCAATCGCATTTGTGACCCGGCCTGCGGTTCTGCCGGACTTCTCATTGAAGCAGCCCGAGAGGTAGGGGATCGCAACTTTGCCCTCTTCGGCATGGAGTCGAACGGCAGCACGTGGGCACTGGCACGCATGAATATGTTTCTGAATGGTGCCGACAGCGCACGTATCGAATGGTGCGATACTCTCGTCAGTCCGGCATTGGTGGAGAACGACCGTTTGATGAAGTTTGACCGCGTTGTGGCGAATCCTCCATTCTCTCTTGATAAATGGGGAGCCGATGAAGCGGAAAGTGACCGCTACAATCGTTTTTGGCGTGGTGTTCCTCCAAAGTCCAAGGGTGACTGGGCGTTCATCAGCCATATGATAGAGGCAGCCATTGAAAAGGAAGGGCGTATTTCTGTGGTAGTACCGCATGGTGTGCTGTTCCGTGGTGCTGCCGAGGGGCGTATCCGCCAGAAAATGATAGAAGAAAATCTCCTTGATGCCGTCATTGGCTTGCCTGGAAACCTTTTCCCCACCACTTCCATACCGGTGGCAATCCTTGTCTTTGACCGCACCCGGGAAAAGGGCGGCAGTAATCACAACAGAAAAGATGTGATCTTCGTTGATGCAAGCAATGACTATCTGCCGGGGAAAAACCAGAATGCGCTTTCGGACGAGCATCTTCAGAAAATCGTCGCAACGGTCGAAGCCCGGCAGGATATTGATAAATATGCCCACGTTGCCCCATTTGACGAGATCAAGGAAAATGATTTCAACCTCAACATCCCACGCTATGTGGACACCTTTGAAGAAGAGGCAGAGATCGACATTGATGCTGTCCAGGTGGAGATAGAGCAACTGGAAAGTGAATTGGTGGCGGTGCGTGCCAAGATGGTGGAGATGCTGAAGGAGATAGAGCGATGAGTGACAATCTTCCGGCTGTCGGTGAATTTCTGGTCTACGAAGAAGGTGGACGGATCAAGATCAACGTTCGCCTCGAAGGTGAAACCGTCTGGCTGACACAGCAGATGATGGCTGATCTGTTCCAGAGCAGTAAACAGAACATCGGCCAGCACCTCAAAAACATCTTTGAAGAGAGTGAATTACACGCTGATTCAGTTGTAAAGAAATTCTTTACAACTGCTGCAGATGGCAAGGATTACGAGACAAATTTCTACAATCTCGATGCCATCATTTCCGTTGGCTACCGGGTTAAAAGTGCTGTCGCTACTCGCTTCCGTATTTGGGCTACGCAACGGCTTAAAGAGTACATCATCAAAGGCTTCACCATGGATGATGAACGGCTCAAGAATCCGCCCGTTGCCGGTTCTGCAGTGCCTGATTACTTTGATGAGATGCTGGCTCGCATCCGCGACATTCGTGCCAGTGAACGGAGGATGTACCTGCGGGTGAAGGAAATATTTGCGATGGCCGGAGATTATGACCCATCTTGGCCTGAGACGACGAAGTTTTTCAGCGTCATTCAGAACAAGTTGCATTTTGCCGCCACGGGCATGACTGCCCCTCAATTAATTCTGAAGCGAGCGGATCATACCCAGGCAAACATGGGACTGATGAGCTTCAAGGGTGGCGAGGTCCGGAAAACAGACGTAACCACTGCCAAAAACTATCTTGACGAGTCTGAGATTGAAGAACTGAACCGCATTGTGGTCATGTGGCTGGATTATGCAGAAGATCAGGCCAGACGCTGCAAGCAAGTGTTCATGAAAGACTGGGAGCGGAAACTTGATGAGTTCCTAGCGTTCAATGACAGGAAAGTGCTGCCCAATGCTGGAAGCGTCAGCAAGAAACGCGCAGAGGATCATGCTCGCGAGGAATACGACCAGTTTTCTCAGCGGCGGCGTGAATACAAGGAAGCACTTGGCGAGGAGGAGTCCATCAAGGCGCTTGTGGAAGCGGCTCGACTGGTAGGGCGTAAGGACAAGGCGGAGGAACATGAATGAGCAGCCTTAATCCTTTGAAATCTATGAAACTTCCATCTCTATGGAAATTACTGCCAGTGGGAAAGCTCCTGCTGGATACTCAATATGGCACAAATGAGCCTTCCGTCGAAACAGGGAATACCAAAATTGTCGGAATGAAAGATATTCAAAATGGAAAAGTCCTACTTGAAGACCTTTCAAAGTCGAATTTGTCTGAAGGTGAACGTGAGAGCTATCTTCTTTACAGAGGAGATTTGCTGCTTAATCGTACCAACAGTTATGATCTCGTTGGAAAGGTCGGTTTATTCGACTCTGATGAAGAGGCCGCCTTTGCCTAATATTTGGTACGTCTGAAGGTTGACAGTAGTCAGATAACCCCAACGTATTTAAATTATTGGCTAAATAGCAGCATATCCCAAAGAGTCATCAAGAAAATTGCTACAAGAGCAATAAGCCAAGCAAACGTAAATCCAACAGAATTTAAGAAGCATTGTTTTGTTCCTCTGCCTCCTCTCCATGAACAAACCGCCATTGCCGACCTACTTACAACCTGTGTTGATTCCTTTGACAAGACCGAGCGACTGATTGCGGCTAAGGAGAAGCAAAAAAAGGCTATTATGAGGTCGCTGCTGACAGGCAAACAACGGTTGAAAGGATATAAGGAAAACTGGTCGGAGTTTCATTTGGGCGATCTTTTCAAGGAACGATCTGAAAGGACTAGCGACCATCTTCCGCTGCTGTCAATTACTCGTGAGGTGGGCGTTGTTCCTCGCAACGAAGATCGAAAAGATAATTCCAGCGAGGACAAATCTAACTATCTGCGTATTTGTCCCGGTGACATCGGGTACAACACCATGCGTATGTGGCAAGGAGTTTCAGGGCTTTCGTCGCTCGAAGGTATCGTTAGTCCCGCGTACACAATATGCACTCCAAAAAACAGCGTGGACGGGGAGTTTTTGGCCTACCTGTTCAAGCTCCCGCGTGTCGTCAACCTGTTCTACCGGTATTCACAAGGTCTTACATCAGATACCTGGAACCTGAAATATAATCATTTCCGCAAAATCAAAGTAACGGTACCTGAAATCAAGGAACAAAAGGCTATTGCCAGAGTTCTAAAGGCGTGTGACGAGGAAATCGGGCTGTTGAAAGAGCAAGTGTATGCTCTACGACGGCAGAAGCGAGGTCTGATGCAGAAATTGCTGACAGGGGTATGGCGGGTAAAAGGGCTTAGCTAATGGAGAATCGTATTTTCAGAATATTATCGGTTGATGGAGGGGGGATACGAGGAGTATTTCCTGCTCATCTCCTCTATTGCATGAAACATAGGCTTGGGATCAATATCGAAGAGCATTTCGATTTGATTGCCGGCACAAGCACCGGTTCGATAATAGCTGCTGCAGTCGCGTGTAAAATTGATCCTGCCAAAGTCCTTTCAATGTACCCGGAGCAAGGACCAAAGATATTTTCCAGAAAGAGGTCCTGGCTTTCAGCAAAATATCAGCCCGCACTTGAAAATCTGTACGAAAACGAAGCTCTAAAAACTGCGCTTGAAGAAACATTTGGAGATGTAAGGCTTGGTGAGATTTCGATTCCATTGTTGTTGCCCGCTACCGATATCGGAAACGGTGGAGTCCATATCTTCAAATCTGCCTATCAAAAGGATTACACCAGAGATGGCAATGTCTTGCTTCATCAGGCGGTATTAGCATCCTGTTCAGCGCCTACATACTTCAATCCAACCAAGGTCGATGAATACCTCCTTGCTGACGGTGGCCTCTGGGCTAATAACCCTTCACTCGCAGCAGTCATTGATGCTCAGCGTCGTCTCAATATTGAATTATCAGACATTCGGATTCTGTCATTGGGTACCGGCCACGCTAAAACCTGTTACGGAGTCAACCCTAACCGTAAATGGGGGTTGTTGAATGGGTGGAAAGGAAAAGAGTTCATCAGCTTCATGATGTCTCTCCAAGCGCAGACAACCCATAATTATCTCCAGTTGATGTTGCGGGAGGATCAAATTCTCCGACTCGACTTTGACTCGGATTGCCCCATGCCTCTTGATGACTGCTCGGCTATAGACGATTTGATTTCCAATGCTGACCGCATGTTTACCCATAACAGCCCAAAGCTGAAAAAATTTCTGTCCGTAGCTGAAGGAGAATGACATGACGACAAAAGAACAGAAAAAATTACTTCTCGAAAAAATGACTTCGTTTCTGGAACTACCTGAGTCAGCCTATCAGAAAGCCAAGGACCGATATGATGACCTTGGCGAATGGCTTGCTCGTCATGAATCTTCTTGCAAAGACAATGATCCGCATATTTTCCCGCAGGGATCGTTCCGACTCGGAACGGCTATTCGTCCCCTTGTAGAAAATGAAGCTTACGACTTAGATCTTTCTTGTAAACTTCGCGAGGGGATTTCCAAAGGATCACATACGCAAGAATCTCTGAAAGTGCTGGTCGGTCAAGAGATTGAATCCTACCGGATTGCTCGTGGGATCAAGGCCCAAAAAAAGGAGAAGCACCGCTGCTGGCGTTTGGAGTACCAAGACGACCTTAGTTTTCACATGGATATTGTCCCCAGTATTCCAGCCGATGATGTTCGTCAGTATCAAATTTTTGAATCATTGCGGAAATCAGGTGCTAACGAATCATTAGCACAAGCCACATCACATCTGACAGTATCAATTACTGACAACCGACATCCTGATTATAGAAAGATCAGTGATAACTGGCATATCAGCAATCCCGAGGGGTATGCCAAATGGTTTGAATCGCAGATGAACACGTCGTTACGGTCGCTTTTGGAAAAAGCACAAGCCGACTCTATTCCAACTTATCGGCGGAAGACACCTTTGCAGCGTGTGGTTCAGTTGTTAAAACGGCATCGTGATTTAATGTTTAAAGACTATCCCGATGCTAAACCGATCTCAATAATTCTGACAACACTGGCGGCTAGAGCATATCAAGGTGAAACTGATATTGAGTCTGCTATGACTTCAATACTTTCGAGGATGGGTAGTTTTGTGAACCCTTCAAGGCCTCGGGTTCCGAATCCGGTTGACCTTGCAGAGGACTTTGCAGACAAGTGGTCACGTCCTGAGTGTAACCAACTTAACTTGGAACAGAACTTCTGGATTTGGCTGAAACAGGCACAAATTGACTTTGAACTTTTGTCTTCATCTGGAGATGCCAGATTTATCTCAAACCAAGCACGGCAAAAATTCGCTGTGCCTATGGACGAATCTGAACTAAGGAAAAACCTCGGCCTGGCACTGGGGGCAGCTATTATAGTCTCCAAATCTCATACCATCGAGTCTGCCCCGCCAAAACCTTGGGAGCAGGAGATATAACGTGCTGGCAGAAGATTGCTATCATTTGGAGCAATTTTTAAAAGACTACCCAGGGATGTCAATTAGGCCTTCTAAAGGGACTGGTATCACCCTGAAGGGCACTTTTAACTTTTGTGGGACGCCTCCAAACGGCATAGAAATCTGTGATGCATATGAGTTGGAAATCATTGTCCCAGGCTTGTTCCCTCAGGCGATTCCAACTGTAAAGGAGCTGAGCCGTAAAATTCCAAGGGATGGCAAGCATCACGTTAACAAGGACGAAACTCTTTGTTTGGGCTCTCCGCTTCAGATCCGGAAGAAAATTGCTGAACATCAAACATTACCAGGCTTTGTCGAAACTTGCCTTGTGCCATTTCTATATGCGGTCACGAATAAACTTCAAAATGGTGGAGATTTTGTTTTTAGTGAACTTGCCCATGGTGAAGCGGGAATATTTGATGACTATATGGAAATGTTTGGTCTGGAAACAAAGGTCAGTGTTGTCAAAGCGATTGAGTTGCTGGGGTTGAGAAGACGGGTAGCTAATAAGCGCCCATGTCCTTGCAACTGTGGAAAGCGCTTGGGTCATTGTGTTTTTCATAAAAAATTGAACGGGCTCAGGAATGTTGCATCTCGATCCTGGTTTAAAATGCACAGTAAAAATATGGGAGCTGCGAATTAAGAAGCAGTTTTCTAAGGAACTAAAATGAACGGTTTCCGCTTTAACGAAAAATACATTTCCCAGATTCCCGCCCTGCAACTCCTCATCAACATGGGCTATGAATACCTGCCCCCTGAAGAAGCCTATACCCAACGCCAGGGGAAAGCAGGAAACGTGCTACTTGAAGGCATATTGCGCGAGCAGTTGAAGAAAATCAACCGGATCAACTATAAGGGCAACGAATACCTGTTCAGCGAAGAGAATGTTCAGACTGCCATTCAGAAGCTGAAAAACGTTAAATATGACGGCCTGCTAAAGACCAATGAAGCAGTGTATGACCTCATAACCCTCGGAACAGCCCTAGAACAGTCCATCGAAGGGGATTCCAAGAGTTTCAACCTCAATTACATCAACTGGCGGGATTGGGACCGTAACGTCTTCCATGTCACTGCGGAGTTCAGCGTTGAGCGGACCCGCAGCGTTGAAACTGCCCGACCGGATATCGTCCTGTTCGTTAATGGTATCCCGTTGGCAGTCATCGAGTGCAAATCACCCAAAGAGAAGCTCGAACAGGCTGTTTCGCAGATGATCCGCAACCAGAGTGATGAGTACACCCCCCGCTTGTTCATCTATTCTCAACTGTTGCTTGCCACCAACAAGAACGGAGCACAATACGCTACCACCGGAACACCTTCCAAATTCTGGGGCATCTGGAAAGAGTTGCGTGACAAGGAAAGTGATGTTGCCGGAATAGTCAACGCTCTTCTCTCCTCGAAGAAAAAAGACCTACTTTTCAGTGGTGATTTTGCCCCGGCACGTAAGTTCTTTGATACCCATGAGACCGAAGGTGCGCGACTGATTACGGCTCAGGACAAAACCCTCCACAGCCTCTGTCGTCCTGAACGACTGCTTGAGCTTGCCTATAAATTCACCTTGGTTGACGGTGGTATAAAAAAGATTGCCCGGTATCAACAATATTTCGTCGTTAAGTCCACGCTGGAGCGCATCAAGGAGATAGGCCACGATGGTCGACGTAGGGGCGGGATGATCTGGCATACGCAAGGTTCCGGCAAATCCCTCACTATGGTCATGCTGGCGCGGAACCTGGCATTTGATCCTAAAGTCATCAATCCACGTATTGTTCTGGTTACTGACCGTGATGATTTGGACCGTCAGCTTGGCAATACCTTCGCCGCATGCGGACTTGATCCAAACCGTGCAAAATCCGGTCGTCACCTCATGGAACTGGTGGCAGAAAACAACGCATCTATCGTTACCACCCTGATTCATAAATTCGATAAGGCTCTGAATATCAGAAAATACCAGGATGAATCATCGAATATCTTCATGCTGGTGGATGAAAGCCATCGCACAAACTTCGGCAGTTTCTCCGCCAGAATGCGGCAAATGTTTCCCAATGCCTGTTATATTGGCTTCACTGGGACACCGCTCCTGAAAAAAGAGAAGAATAACTTTGAAAAGTTCGGCGGATTGATTGAGCCGCATTACTCCATCAGGCAAGCGGTTGAGGATGGGGCCGTGGTGCCGCTCCTGTACGAAGGGCGTTACGTCGAGATGGAGCAAAACAAGGCTGCTATCGACCTTTGGTTTGAGCGTCATACGCAAGGATTGACCAAGGAGCAGAAGGCTGACCTGAAAAAGAAGTATGCCAAGGCGTCTATGCTGAATAAGGCTGAGCAGGTCATCTACATGCGAGCTTTCGATGTCAGCGAGCATTTTCGGTCAAACTGGCAAGGAACCGGATTCAAGGCACAGTTGGTTGCGCCCAGTAAAGCGGCGGCATTGTCGTATCATGAACACCTCAAAGACATCGGTTTTGTCACTTCGGAAGTGGTCATCTCTGCGCCTGATGTACGGGAAGGGTATGAAGAGACTGACGACGATCCGACTGATGAAGTGGTGAAGTTCTGGCAGAAGATGATGAAGCGATACGGCAGCGAAGAGGAGTATACCAAACAGATCATAAATCAGTTCAAGTTCGGAGCGGAACCGGAAATACTTATTGTTGTGAGCAAACTGTTAACCGGCTTCGATGCTCCGCGCAACATGGTCATGTATCTTTGTAAAGAACTGAAAGAGCATACCCTCTTGCAGGCCATCGCCCGTGTGAACCGGCTTTGTGAAGACAAGGAGTTTGGCTTTATCGTCGATTATGTTGGTCTGCTTGGTGAATTGGACAAGGCGCTTACGATGTATTCAGCGTTTGAGGGATTTGACGAAGACGACCTCAAAGGGTCGCTTACATCAATCAACGAGGCAATTGCCAAACTGCCGCAAAGTTATTCCGATCTCTGGGATATTTTCAAAGAGGTCAAGCATCGGTACGATGAAGAAGCCTATGAAGTTCACCTATCGGATGACGCTCTGCGGGAAAGCTTTTACCAGCGGTTAGCAGGCTATAGCAAAACCCTTGGTATCGCTATTTCCTCGGAACAGTTCATCATGGCTACCGATGAAACAAAGCTTCAGCGTTACAAGACAGATTTGAAGCGTTTCCACAACCTGAAAGCAGCTGTCAAGCTCCGGTACGCAGAGGCCATCGACTACCGTGACTATGAGCCAAAGATCAAGAAGCTTCTTGATACCCATATTCAGGCTAACGAGGTCATACAGCTCAATGAGCCGGTTAACATCTTTGACGAAAAAATGTTTGCTCAAGTCAAAGAAGAGCAAGAGGTACTTGGCAAGACAACTGCCGCGAAAGCCGATGCAATTGCCCATGCCACCAAGAAAGTCATTACCGAAAAAATGTCTGAAGACCCTGCTTTCTATGAAAAGTTCTCCCGACTTATTCAGCAAGCCATTGAAGATTTTCGTTCCAAGCGCATTTCAGACCTTGAATTCTTGAATCGCACGCTGGAATACCGGACCAAGGTTGTTACCCGGCAGCATGACGATATCCCGTCAGCGCTTGTCGGGAATGAAGAGGCTATGGCGTATTTCGGTGTGTTGAAACCATTCTTCGGAGAATTGAATCTTGGCCAGGAAGAGATCGAGACCGTTTCCGTAGAAATTGCCCTGGCGATTCAGATAATCCTAGACCGGCACTGGAAAGTGCAGTTCTGGGATGACGACGATGCCAAGAATCGGGTGATTAACGACATTGATGACTACCTGTTTGATGAGGTGAAAGGGTCGAAAGGAATCGAGCTTGGCTTAGAACAGATGGACGAACTAATTAAATGCGCCCTGCAAGTATCTCATAGCAGGAGAACCGCATAATATGTTGAATACTATTACCTATGGCAAGGATATCATAGTTTTTGATGTCATCCATGTGGACAGGAAAACTCTGGCGATAGAAGTACTTCCAGATAGTAGTGTCGTGATAAAAGCTCCCATTGAAAGCAGCATTAGTGATATTCGGATGAAAGTGGCCAAGAGGGCACGATGGATAATTAAACAGCAGCAATTTTTCCGCCAGTTTGAACCTAGAACCCCTGAACGACAATTCGTAGGTGGTGAAACCCACCTTTATCTTGGCAGACAATTTCGTATCAGGGTTTGTGAGGGCAGTAAAAATATGGTTAAGCTTTCACGCGGCTACTTTCAGATTGAACTGCAACAATCACTAGACTCTGATGCGATCAGAAATTGTTTATTACATTGGTACACGGAAAAGGCCAAAATCAAATTCATCGAAGTCTTTGAAAGGTGCTGGCCAACCTTTGTGAAGCTGGGCCACGCTAAACCGCGCATTCAGATCATAAGAATGAAAAAACGTTGGGGGAGTCTATCTCGTAACGGCTTGCTTACCATAAATACTGATTTGATCCGTGCGCCGCAAGAATGTATTGATTACGTGATTACCCATGAACTATGTCACCTGCAATACCACGACCATGGTCCGGACTTTTATCGGCTCCTGGAAAGGGTTATGCCGGATTGGGAAAAGAGAAAACACAAGCTGGAATTGGCGTTGGTCTGAACCGCATTGATAGGCAGTTGTCATGAGTTTGTGCATTTTGCTCTTTTTCTACACTATGGAATAATCAATCCACCCATAAGAGTATGACGGGATCATAAAATGCAAGAATTACAACCTGGCCTTTACCGACACTACAAGGGTGGCACCTATCAGGTCATCGGGGTGGCCCGACAC
>CAYQMO010000124.1:0-11732 GCA_964418315.1 uncultured Geobacter sp.
GGCGGCACAAGCTGCGGTACAGGCAGGGGGGTGACCAGTTGCGGTTTGGGCTTAGGCGGCAGAATCGGTGGAACAGGCTTTGGAGCAATCTTTGGCAAATCTTCTGATACCATTGCAACACTGATTACCGGACCGGCAAGTAGATAGCTGGTCGGCTGGGCAAATGATTCACGCAGACGCAGATTCACTGTATCTGTTGAATATCTTGCTTCGAAGATCTCGTTCATGCGGGGCATGACCGGTGCGGCGCTCCAGAACTCCCGCACGTCAGAGGCATCCATGCCATGGCCGAATTTAATGTGCCGCGTTGAGGTAAATAGCCGCGACATTTGGGGATCACATGGCAACCACCCCAGATCCGGATACCAGACTTCGATCCAGGCATGCAGCCCTTCACCCAACCCTTGCACCAGCGATGACCCTTTGTTGTCGAGCGGGATTTTCCATTTATCCTTGAGCGTCTGGCCGATCGAGACCCGAGCAGGAATACCGGAGGCGCGCAGCAGTGCAATGGCCAGATGAGCAAAATTTTGGCAGTTGCCGGTTCCGGTTGTGAGTCCGAAGAGGGCGTCGTACTGTTTAGGGCTGTACTGGTACTTTATGGCATCAGCAACGTGAGTGAGGATTGCGCTTACCGCCTGATGTTCGGTGGTCGCTCCGACGGTCAGTTCTCGTGCCAGAGTAATAACCTGAGGGGCATCACTCTGTGCCAGCGGACTGTTTTTTAAAAAGCCCTGCTCAGATTTAGGAACGGTCAATAATGGAAAGGGAGCCCTGCTGGTCCGAGGAGAGATAGTCGCGGTTATGCCGGTGGTATAGCTGATGGAGATCTGAGCATCAGACTGCAGTTTATTCCAAACCAGTCTGCGGGAGCGATTGCCGTACTGGTCGGTACTCTCTTTGGCTTCCGAAGGCTCCGGTTTTGCCGAAACAGTGAAATCATCGAGCCGCTGGATATTGCCTGAATTGTCATATACCGAGGGGACAGGAAACTGGTAGATAAATGTGCTGAGTGTCTGGTCAGCGGAGAAAGTAATGTTCTTCTTTACCGAAACCGTGCCGTCAAGTTTTCCCTCAACGACAAGGGTCTTGCCCCAGGCGAGGGGAGCAGCCATCGCGAAGATTCCGAACAGCAGGGTCAAAAAAAAGGAGCGTTTCATAATTGGCCTCATATTTTTTCATAGTATTTTGATACCAATATTTATTGAAAAAATTCGTCCGGATATAGTATAGATGTACAATAAAAAAGTACTTTATTTGTAATTATTATGCAAGACGTGTTTTATAGTGTAATACAACATCATAATTCGAAGAGAAGAGGAGGTTCTTATGCGACGCACACTGATGATAGCCCTGATTTTATCATTTCTGCCGAATCTATTGTTTGCAGCAACAGTTGGCAACGTAACAAAAATGAATGGCGATGTTTTTTTCAGAACTGGCGACAATCTTGTGTACGTCAGTTTAATGCAGGGGCAGGCGGTAGCTGAGGGGAACTGGATTAAAACCGGTAAAAAAGGGTGGCTCGAACTAACACTATCTGACGGAAGCAAGTTCACTATTGCCAACAACACAGAGCTTGAGGTGAACAGTTTCATGGCAACCAAAGAGAAAAAGGAGGGGAACTTTACTCTTACACAAGGCAAGCTGAGGGCTTCAGTAGTAAAACTCGGCGGGCAGCAGACTGATATTAAAGTTCGCAGCCGTACCGCAGTTGCAGGAATAAGGGGAACCGAATTCCTGATGCTGTCCGAAGGACCTGCGAACGTCTTTTTCGGTAATGAAGGGGTCGTAAAAATTTCCGGTCATACTGATGAGAAGGCTCCGCAGTTATTACCCGGTACAATGACTCAGAATACTCGCGGCTTCACCCCGCTTGAGCCTGTCAAAGTAGAGCCTGGTACCCCGATTGCGGAAGCAAAAAACGCTTTTGAAGCTGCAACTTCAGCAGTACCCCCCGCAGAGTGGCTTGCCGCCGACAACCTCTCCAGCATCATCGCCAGATGGAATATTAATTACGGTCACTATCTTGCCGATTCCGGTAAGCATGAAGCCGCTTTATTGGTTTTCCAGATTGCGCTGGATCTGACAAAAGATCCCGATATACGGGCGGATGCCCGTCTTGAGCGTGGTTCTGTATATTCACGCTTTCTTTCAAACTCCGAAGCTGCCCTGGCAGAATATCTGTTGGTGCTCGAGGAGTATTCTACCCTCAAACAGGCCGAAACAGCCCTCTATATAACAGGTCAGACCCTTTACGACCTTGGCTTTAAGAAAGAAGCGGCAGCAAGATTCAAGGAGTATCTGAAGAAGTATCCTGAAGGTAAGCAGAGTGGAAACGTTGAGACTATGCTGAATCTTCTTAAGAGTGAAAAATAGGTTCAGACAATGAAAAAATTGATCATTTTTTTAGTAATCGGTCTGATTTCAGGGTTAACTGTTTTTTTCGCTTATCGTCAATCATATCCGTTTTTTCAGCATCTCGATAACAAGCTCAAGGATAACCGCTTCCTTATCCGCGGTCCGGTACAACCCACCAGGAAAGTTGTCATCATTGCCATTGATGACAAGAGCATACGAGAACTCGGCCAGTGGCCATGGTCTCGCGTCAGGATTGGTGAATTGGTAAAAAACCTGGCAGAGTATGGAGTCAAAGTTTCTGCCCTTGATATCGTATTCTCAGAACCTGAAGCCAGAGGGGGTGATCTCCACTTTGCTGAGGGAATAGGTTTAGCCGGTAATGTTGTTATGGGCTATTTCTTCCGTGACGAGGAGCAGTTTCCCGACCCGGAGACTCTTGAACAGCTCACTTCTGCAAAAGTAAAATTGCTCAAAATCGACAGAGATGTCACATCAGTGCCAATCCCTGAATATAAGAACCTGACGGCTAATATTCCTCTACTCGGCGCCAGGGCGCTCGACTTCGGTTTTTTCAACCAGACCCCGGACAGCGATGGAGTTTTTAGGAAATCCCCATTATTACTGCTGTTCAACGGTGATATCTATCCGTCTCTCGCCCTTAAAGCTCTCAGATACAGTTATGGCAGCGAAATATTACTGAATGTTGCAGTTTTTGGAGTGAAGTCACTCTCAATAGGCAAACATCTGCTGCCGGTTAATGAACATGGTGAACTGTCACTTAACTATTACGGCCCTACCGGAACCTTTCGTACGATTTCAGCCGTAGATATCATCAAAAAGAGATTTAAACAGGATGATCTGAAAGATTGTATTGCCTTTGTCGGAGCCACAGAGATTGGTATCTATGACATCAGAAATACCCCTTTTGACCCGGCTCTGCCTGGGATAGAGATTAATGCCACCGTAGCGGCAAACAGTATTGATAACCGTTTTATTATCAGAGACGGCAGAACAGCCGCTATCGAAATTGGAGCCGTCCTGTTTCTTCCCATTCTGCTGACTTTTCTCTTAAGTCTTGTTCCTGGTACTTTGGCAGGACTCGGAATTTTCAGCGCAGTGACTGCTCTGTTTCTTTCCGGGAACTATCTTCTTTTTAACAGCTATCTCATCGACGTTACTATTTTTTATCCTCTATTTTCCCTTTCTCTCTCGCAAGTGACCGCCGAGGCATATAGAAACCTTATTGTAGAGCGGAAAGGGAGAAGCCTGAAAAAAGCCTTCAGCAGTTATGTCTCCCCTGATCTCGTAAAACAGATAGAGAAAGATCCCGACAAGCTTGTACTTGGTGGTGAACAGCGGGAGATTACGATTTTATTTTCTGATATTCGCGGTTTTACAACTATTTCTGAAGGTTTGACACCTCAGGAACTGGTACGTCTATTAAATGAATATCTAACCCCGATGACCCGCATTGTGCTTGAAGAGAAGGGGACGCTCGACAAGTTTATCGGCGATGCTGTTATGGCAATATTTAATGCGCCACTTGATCTCGCAGGCCATCCTCAGGCCGCCTGCAGGGCAGCGCTGCGGATGCTGGAGACGCTAAAAGAACTTAACTCCGGTTTTAGTGCCAAAGGAATGAATATTATCGACATCGGGATTGGCATTAATACCGGATTTGCCGTAGTCGGCAATATGGGGGCCGATATCCGCTTTGACTATACCGCTATTGGCGATTCAGTCAACCTTGCATCCCGTCTCGAAGGGCTGAACAAGTATTACGGCACCCATATTTTGGTAAGCGAGGATACCAGAAAGGCGGTTAACAGCGCTGAATACAACTTTCGCGAGATAGATCGTGTAAAGGTCAAGGGGAAACATCTTCCGGTGCTTATTTACGAATTATTTGTCGGTGATGTCTTGGTTATTGGCAGATTTGAAAGCGGATTAAATTTATTCAGATCGGCCGAGTTCCGTAGTGCTGCGGCAATATTCTCCGAACTGGCAGACGAACTTAACGACGTACCTTCCAGGCTTTATCTTGAAAGATGCAAAGAGTATCTTGAAAATCCCCCGGGGGCAGAGTGGGACGGCGTATATACTGCCAAAACAAAATAAAGGAGCCACATATACATGAGGAATGACGGACGTTTAAGTAAAACATTACGGACGATAACAATTACGCGCAATTTCACCAAACATGCCGAAGGTTCTGTGCTGATAGAATTTGGTGACACCAAGGTGCTTTGCACCGCGTCGGTGGAGGAGTCGGTACCACCTTTTTTGAGGGGCAAGGGGACCGGCTGGGTAACTGCTGAATATGCGATGCTGCCGAGGGCGACGCATACCCGTTCTCCCCGTGAAGCGGCGAAAGGGAAGCAGACCGGCCGTACTCTGGAAATTCAGCGTCTGATCGGTCGTTCCCTGCGAGCGGTAACCGACCTTGAAAAGCTAGGTGAGCGTTCTGTCTACATCGATTGTGATGTCATACAGGCTGATGGCGGAACACGTACCGCCTCAATAACCGGTGCATATGTTGCTCTTGTTGATGCTCTGACAACGCTGAAAACAAATGGGCTTTTGGCTGAAATTCCACTCAAGGAGGCGGTCGCGGCGGTAAGTGTCGGCATAGTTGGCGGGGAAGCTCTGCTCGATCTGAACTACATGGAGGACTCTTCGGCAGAAGTTGATATGAATTTTGTTATTACCTCCAGCGGTCGTTTTGTGGAGGTGCAGGGAACGGCAGAGGCTGAACCTTTTACGAGCGTTGAAATGGACACGATGCGAGACCTTGCGCTTGCCGGCGTTCAGCAACTCTTTACTTTTCAACGCGAGGCGCTCGCAGTATGAAGCACCTGATTCTTGCTACCCGAAACAGAGGCAAAATTGTCGAAATCAGTGCGCTCCTCTCCGGTTTAGTCGACCAGATAAGCAGTACCGATAATTTCACCAATTTCCCAGAAACGGTTGAAGATGGCACAACCTTTGAGGAAAATGCCCTCAAAAAAGCCCGCGAGGCGTCACGCTTCACCGCTCTTCCCGCCCTTGCAGACGACTCAGGTCTGGTGGTTGATGCTCTGGGCGGACGCCCAGGTGTCTATTCAGCTCGATATGCCGGAGATGGGGCGGGGGATGCCGCCAACAATGCACGATTGGTAGAAGAGTGTCTGAATATCCCGGATGAACGTCGTCAGGCTGCTTTTGTTTGTGTGCTGGCGTTTGTAACTCCGGAAGGAGTTGAAAAACTGTTTTTAGGCAGGGTTGCGGGAAGAATAATTTTCGAACCGAGAGGCGACGGTGGCTTTGGCTATGATCCCTTTTTTCTGGTGGATGGTTATGATCGTACCATGGCGGAGTTAACGCTGGCAGAAAAAAACTCTATAAGCCACAGAGCACAGGCGTTCAGGCAGTTCCGCGAATATCTGAATACAATGAAATGAAGGAAACTACTCCGGTGATAAAAAACAATCCGTGTAAACCCACAACCGTATCGACACGTAAGCTAACTGATACCGCTGTCGGAGCCAAACCGTTCGTACCGGTAACAAAAAAAAATATCCCGGAGCTCCGCATAACTTCTATGGATGTAGATGGGTACGGAACGGTTCGTAATGAAGAGGGGATGACGTTCAAGGTCAGCGGTGCCTTACCGGGTGATGTTATTTTTGCAGGTGTCGATCATGTTGCCGGTGGCACCGCCTTCTGTCATGTAAAAAAACTTCAGCAGCCTTCACTGCTCAGAAGCAGTAACCCTCCCTGTCGTGAAAGCGCCGATTGTTTTGGTTGTCCGCTGATAGCCATGAAATATTCAGAACAGAAAAACTGGAAAAGAGGGATGATTCTGGCTGAGATCGCCAAATATCCTGCCCTATCCGGAGTTGTTGTTCATCCGCTGCTCTCTCCCGACAATCTGATCCATTACCGAACGACAGCTAAAATGACGGTGGCAGGCAAGTTCTCTGAACCTTTTATCGGCATCTACCGACGGGCAAGTCATGACGTATACGATCTGGAGCAGTGCCCGATCCACCACCCGCTTATCGACAAAGTGATTGACGCGGTAAGGAAGGGGATAAAAAAGGGGAAGGTGCAGGTCTATAATCCGCAAAGCAAGATGGGATTGCTCCGCTATTTGGTCGTGCGTGTTTCAACTTGTGAGAAAAGGGCTATGGTCGTTTTTGTCACCTCCAAGCGTTCCTTCAACGAGATCCATCATCTGGGGCGTTATCTGCAGGATCTTGTTCCGGAAGTGGAAATAGTTGTCCAGAATGTCAACACAACCGAGGGGAATGTCATCATGGGTCAGAAAGATTTTTTTCTTACGAAGAAACAGTATCTGACGGAGCGGATTGGCGATATTACTTTCAGAATTTCGCCACGATCCTTTTTTCAGGTCAATAACAGCGGCGCCAATCTGGTCTACAGTAAGGTACGTGATTGGGCCGCGCTTACCGGAGCTGAAACGGTTCTCGATCTCTACTGTGGTATTGGCGGAATTTCCCTGTTCCTCGCCGGATCGGCCAAAGAGGTAATCGGCGTTGAAGTGGTTGAAGAGGCCGTAGCAGATGCCAGAATCAATGCTCGGATAAACAACATCAAAAATTGCCGCTTTGATGCTGGAGATGTTGCCGAACTACTGGATGAAATGGCTGGCAATCAGTTGCCAGTGGATGTTGCCGTGCTAAATCCCCCCCGCAAAGGGTGTGATCAAAGCGTGCTGGAACGGGTCGCAGCAATCGGGCTAAAATCGATTATTTATGTTTCATGTTCTCCGCAAAGCCTGACTCGCGACCTTGACATTCTCAATAAGCTGGGGTATCTCTGCCGTGAAATTCAACCGGTTGACATGTTTCCTCAGACGGTACATGTGGAGAACGTTGCAAGATTGGACAGGCAGCAAATATAAACGGAGAGGCACATAAAAAAGGAGATGTATATGAAAAATGAAATTTCTGAAACAGAGTCAGCCAGCGAACCAATTGAAACAACAACAGACGCACCAGCACAAGACACTCTCCGGGGTCGCTCTGTATTTGCGCTGGAGATGACCGCATCCGGTCTCTCTGTTCGCACAGTGTTTCTGACTGAGCAGAACCAACTTATCGAAATGCCTGCCATTTTCCCGGATGTGCATTATGCTCTTGCACAAATTGATGATCTGCGCCGCATGGTGATGGAGCGCTTTGCCCAGGCGGCACATATCGGCGCCCAGGTTATGGCTGCGCAGGCTGCTGAACAGAACCAAAAAGCGGTTGAAGGATGAATAACAGAGTGGAATATCTGATCTGGAGGCGTTTGTTTTGATTGTCGTTAGACGCTGCGCACGAATATAGATAACCGGGAGTAAGCTCCCTGACTATAAGGAGTTATAATGCCGAAAAGAACAGATATCAAAAAAATACTCATCATTGGTGCCGGCCCGATTGTCATCGGCCAGGCGTGCGAATTCGACTACTCCGGAACTCAGGCGTGCAAGTCCTTAAAAGAAGAGGGCTACGAGGTGGTGCTGCTGAACAGTAATCCGGCCACCATCATGACCGACCCAGATTTTGCTGATCGCACCTATATCGAACCGGTGACGCCGGAAATTCTTGCCAAGATTATAGAAAAGGAGCGCCCCGACGCACTGTTACCTACGCTCGGCGGACAGACCGCCCTCAATACTGCCGTTGCCGTTGCCGAGATGGGTATTCTGGAGAAATTCGGCGTGGAACTGATCGGCGCCAAACTTCCGGCAATAAAAAAAGCTGAAGATCGTACTCTTTTCAAAGCGGCGATGGAAAAAATCGGCCTGGCAGTCCCAAATTCCGGGCTGGCTCACAATCGTCAGGAGGCAATGGATGTTATCAAATACATCGGTTTTCCTGCCATTATCAGACCTTCATTCACTCTCGGAGGCAGCGGTGGTGGTATCGCCTATAACCTGGAGGAATTTGAAAAGATGGCGATGGGGGGAATCGACGCGTCGCCAACCGATGAAATCCTCATCGAGGAATCGGTTATCGGCTGGAAAGAGTATGAGCTGGAAGTGATGCGTGACACCGCCGATAACGTCGTGATTATCTGCTCGATTGAAAATTTTGATCCGATGGGGGTGCATACCGGCGATTCAATTACCATTGCTCCGGCACAGACCCTGACGGACAAGGAGTACCAGATCCTCCGGGATGCTTCGCTGATGATTATCCGCGAGATCGGCGTAGATACCGGCGGCTCCAATATTCAGTTCGGCATTGATCCGCGTAATGGACGTCTCGTTGTCATTGAGATGAATCCTCGCGTGTCGCGATCATCGGCACTGGCATCAAAAGCAACCGGCTTCCCGATTGCCAAGATCGCCGCCAAGCTGGCGGTAGGCTATACCCTCGATGAAGTTACCAACGACATCACCCGCGAAACACCAGCCTGTTTCGAGCCGAGCATTGACTATGTCGTCACCAAAATCCCCCGTTTCACTTTTGAAAAGTTTCCGGCTGCTGATGCAACACTGACTACGCAGATGAAATCGGTCGGTGAAGTCATGTCGATCGGGCGAACCTTCAAGGAATCATTCCAGAAGGCAATCAGGTCGCTTGAGATAGGTGTCAGCGGTTTTGACTCCAAAATGTTTGAACTCGGCAGTGAAACTAGACGGGCGCTGACCGGCAAGGAACAGCAACTGCTGCTGGAAAAGTTGCGAGTGCCAAATGCCGATCGGCTCTGGTATGTCGGTGATGCCCTCCGCAGCGGAATGTCCGTGGCGGAAGTCCAGAAGCACACTGCTATTGATCCCTGGTTTCTGCATAATATCCGCCAGATTATTGAGAAGGAAGATGAACTGAAAGCACTTTCTCTTGCAGAGGTTACCTCGGCAATATTGCGCGATGCCAAACAGTACGGCTTTTCCGACAAATTTCTCTCAAAACTCTGGAATACCGGTGAGGACGTGGTGCGTGAACTGCGTTGGTCATTGAACGTGCGCCCGGTGTACAAGCGGGTCGATACCTGTGCCGCCGAGTTTGTTGCCTATACTCCGTACATGTACTCAACATATGAGGAAGAGTGTGAGGCGGCGCCGACCGACCGGAAGAAGATCATGATCCTCGGTGGTGGGCCAAACCGCATCGGTCAGGGGATTGAATTTGACTACTGCTGTGTGCATGGTGCGTTTGCGCTTGCTGAAGACGGCTATGAAACCATCATGGTCAACTGTAATCCTGAAACGGTTTCAACTGACTATGATACCTCTGACCGCCTCTACTTTGAACCGCTGACTTTGGAAGATGTTCTGGAAATAGTTGCTGTTGAAAAACCGGTCGGCGTGATTGTTCAGTTCGGGGGGCAAACTCCTCTCAAGCTGGCGGTTGCTCTTGAGAAGGCAGGAGTGCCGATTATCGGGACATCGCCGGATGCAATAGACCGTGCCGAAGATCGCGAGCGCTTTCAGGAGATGCTGCACAAACTGGGACTCCTCCAACCGGAGAATGGTACGGCCCGTTCCTTTGAGGAGGCGGAAAAGGTTGTTGACTGCATAGGCTATCCGGTTGTAGTTCGCCCTTCGTATGTTCTCGGTGGCCGCGCCATGGAGATTGTCTATGACTCGGAAAATCTGCAGCGTTATATGAAAACCGCCGTGCTGGTTTCTCCGGAACATCCTATTCTGCTAGACAGCTTCCTCGATGAGGCTATTGAGATCGACGTTGATGCACTTTGTGACGGGGTTGACGTAGTGATTGGCGGGATTATGGAGCATATCGAGGAGGCGGGTATACATTCAGGTGATTCAGCCTGCAGTCTGCCGCCATATTCAATCAGCCAGGACATTGTTGCCGAGATTCGCCGTCAGACGGTGCTTATGGCGCTTGAGTTGAATGTCAAAGGCTTGATGAACGTCCAGTATGCAGTCAAAGGTTCTACAGTCTACATTCTGGAAGTCAATCCTCGTGCCTCACGGACCTCTCCATTTGTCTCCAAGGCGACCGGACGCCCGCTTGCCAAGATTGCCGCCCGCATCATGGCAGGAAAAACTCTGAAAGAGCTCGGCATAATTAATGACATCATTCCAACACACATTTCGGTAAAGGAAGCGGTCTTTCCGTTCGTCAAATTTCCAGGTGTTGACACGTTACTGGGGCCGGAGATGAAATCGACCGGTGAGGTGATGGGAATCGGTGAAACCTTTGCCGAGGCGTTTGCCAAATCACAGTTGGGAGCGAATGTAAAACTGCCGTTGTCCGGGAATGTCTTTATCAGTGTACGGGATGCTGATAAAAAACATGTTGTCACGGCTGCCGAAAAACTGTATAAGGCGGGATTCGGTATTCTAGCGACAGGTGGAACGGCTCAATTTCTTGAAGAAAAGGGAATTCCTGTCCGGCGTGTCAATAAAGTTCTTGATGGGCGTCCGCATATTGTTGACGCCATAAAGAACGGCGACGTTCAGTTGGTAATAAATACAACTCAAGGCGCTCAGGCTGTGGCCGATTCTTTTTCGATCCGTCGAGAGGCTTTGATGTATAATCTCGCATATTATACAACAGTTGCCGGTGCGAAAGCGGTAGCCGATAGTATCATCTCCCTGCAGCGGCAGGAACTATCTGTCAAACCGATTCAGGATTATCTATTATAATCAGGAGCATATTACTCGATGTCCCATTCAATACCATTAACAAAAGAGAGCTTTGAAGCGTTGCAGGAAGAGTTGAAGCGGTTGATTCGTGAAGAACGCCCCAAAGTCATTCAGGATATCGCAGAAGCCCGCGCACATGGAGATCTCTCTGAAAATGCCGAATATGACGCAGCCAAAAATCGTCAGGGTTTTATTGAAGGGCGCATACAGGAGATCAACGGCAAGCTGGCTCGTGCTCACGTAGTCGATCTGTCCGGATTGAAGCCGGATAAGGTTGTATTTGGTTGTACTGTAACTGTATATGACACTGCGTCGGAAGAAGAAGTAACGTACAAAATTGTCGGTGAGGACGAGGCTGACATAAAATTGGGAAAAATTTCCTGTACGTCTCCGGTCGGCAAAGCGCTGATTGGCCACAAACTCGATGACTCGGTAAGAGTAATTGTGCCATCAGGAAAAAAAGAGTATGAAATTATTGATATCAAGTACGAGTAGACGTGTAAAACCTCTACACAATAAAAGGAGCGCGACATGGCCGATAAAATTTCCAAAGAGATGACATTTTTTGAACTTATGCGTACATATCCTGAGTCGGTCAAGGTTCTTCAGAAGCACAACCTCGGCTGTATCGGATGCATGGGAGCGCAGAACGAAAGCCTTGAACAGGGCGCGCGAGCACATGGGCTTGACATTGAGACGCTGCTGGCCGATTTGAATACCGCACTCGCTTAACTGGTTGACCACTTCCGTTGAATACGACCTC
>CAYQMO010000125.1:0-5739 GCA_964418315.1 uncultured Geobacter sp.
CATAAAACGAAGTACGAATTTTTGAAAACTGGTTTTTTCTGTCAGGGACTAGATAATTTGTGGCAAAGGAGATAACCGGGACAGAGTTCTGCTGACCGAAGCAGAAATACGCTTCCGAAGTTTCACGGGTTACGGCGGTCGTATCGGGGAGCATCCAGAGCGCATCCACCTTACCAGCCAGTGATGAAAGTTTTTCAAGCGCTTCCCTGGGTGCGGAGATTTCACGTACCACAAGGTCAATTCCTGCGTCGCTGGCCGCTTTTTGAGCCAGCCGCAGGTACCATCCACTCTTTTCCTCGCTGTAGATCACGCCGACCCGCCGAATTTTCAAACTTTTAAACATGCTGACATACCGCTCCGGCTGAACAAACATGCTGATACCGGTCAGGTTGGGCGCGGCATACTTCGAGTTATTGATTCCGAAAGACATTACCGCGACCACAGGCAGACTATTGATCTGTCGTGCTGCAGTCAAAGCGGTATCCCCCAGAGCCAGAATGATGCGAGGGCGATCCTCACGCACGATGCGAACAACATCGACTTCGGCGTAGTCGGCAAGTACGATG
Source organism: uncultured Geobacter sp. (assembly GCA_964418315.1). Classification (GTDB taxonomy): domain Bacteria; phylum Desulfobacterota; class Desulfuromonadia; order Geobacterales; family Pseudopelobacteraceae; genus JACRCG01. The sequence goes on from CAYQMO010000125.1 coordinate 567, forward strand.
ACCCGCGACGAAAGGTTCTGTTCGGCGCGGAATCCATTCAGCACATCTTCATATCCGGGGGCACGATTACTCTGCAGTACCAGGATGTCGTAGGCCTGTACCAGGGATGGGATCAGGATCGTAAAGGCGATTATGTTAATGAGTAGTCGTCGCATAAGAAGTTCTCCTGATAATGGTTACATCTATACAGTCAAACCCCATCCCCTGTGCAATCCCCTAAAAAGGGTATTTTGTCACTACCTGCAAATTTTATGTGACACTAAACATTATTTTTGTTCGTCAGCGCTTCAATATCCAGCTATTTCTTGTAAGATTTCACAGTTTGATATATTAGTGGACATTTCGCATATAATTCCCTGTAAAAACATGAAGAGTATATCCATATAACAGGCTACAGGTGATAATCGACCACCAGTGAAATGAGTAATTCAATTGATATCTACAGATAAAGCCCACAATATTTCAGAAGCTCTCCGCAAGCTTTCACAACCTCTCCGCATCACTTCCGTGGAATTGGACGGTATGCCTCGTGACGTTTATGTCGCGCCGCTGCTACCGGAACAACTTGGCGATCAAACCTTCTGCCGCGAAGTCGGGATCCGCTATCCCTATCTCGGCGGTTCCATGGCCAAGGGGATCAGCTCTGTTGCAATGGCGATTGAGTTGGGGCGTGCAGGTATGCTCGGTTTTTTCGGAGCGGCAGGTTTGCCATATACTGAGGTGGAGGCGGCATTGGACACTTTGGCTGGTGCCGATTTCACCTGCGGTTTCAACCTGATACACTCACCGCACGAACCGGATCTGGAGGCTGCACTTGCCGAACTGTACATTCGCAGGAATGTTCGCCTTGTGGAGGCCTCCGCGTTTATGACTCTGACACTGCCGCTGGTTCGTTACCGTACTCACGGCATCCATCGCGCCGCCGACGGGACTATCATCGCACCTAACCGGATTATTGCCAAGGTGTCGCGGGAAGAGCTGGCCGAAAAATTCTTCTCTCCACCGCCGGAAAAACTTTTGCGCCAGCTTGTTGATGAAGGTGCCATCACCTCCGGGCAGGCTGAGTTGGCCACGCAGATACCGATGGCGCAGGATGTTACCGCCGAAGCCGATTCAGGTGGTCACACCGACAACCGTCCGGCCATTGCGCTGTTTCCGACTTTAAACTCTCTGGCTTCCAGGATGGCGAAGAAATTCGGCTATAGCGTCAAATTACGAGTCGGACTGGCTGGTGGCATCGCCACGCCGGCCGCTGCCGCCGCCGCATTTACCATGGGAGCCGCCTACATCATGACCGGCTCCGTCAACCAGTCCTGCGTCGAATCCGGAACGTCTGACGCGGTGCGCCGGATGCTGGCGGAAACCCGTCAGGCTGATGTGACCATGGCTCCTGCTGCAGATATGTTCGAAATGGGCGTTACCGTGCAGGTGTTGAAACGCGGCACCATGTTCCCGATGCGGGCGGCAAAACTGTACGACTTCTATCGCAGCTATGACCGGCTTGATGCTATCCCGGCACCTGAACGGGAAAAGCTGGAAAAGACGTTGTTCCTGGCACCGCTTGGCGACATCTGGCGCGACACACGGGCTTTTTTCCTGCAGCGGGATCCACGCCAGGTAGAACGTGCTGATCGCGATCCGAAGCACCTCATGGCACTCGTGTTTCGCTGGTATCTGGGACAGGCCGCCCACTGGGCCAAGGATGGCGTTTCAAACCGCACGATGGACTACCAGGTCTGGTGCGGTCCTGCAATGGGCGCTTTCAATGAATGGGCCGCCGGCAGCTTTCTGGCGGCTCCCGAGCAGCGCCGGGTGGCAACGGTTGCCCGCAACCTTCTGTTTGGAGCGGCTCTGCTCACCCGTGCCAACATCCTCCGCTATCAGGAGATTAAACTTCCCGTAGATTTCCGCATCGAACCGCTTGAAGATATCCAGATCAAGGAGTACCTCGCGTGACACAGGACAATACCAAGGGCACCGCACCCGGCGCCGAACCGCTGGCAATCATTGGAATCGGCTGCCTTTTCCCCCGTGCAGAAGACAGCAGCACCTACTGGGCCAATATTCGTGAAGGGGTCGACGCCATAAGCGATATTCCGGCGACCCACTGGCGCGTGGCTGACTACCATAGTCAAGATCCCAAAGCGCCCGACATGACTTATGGCCGTCGGGGCGGATTTCTCTCCGAAGTCCCCTTCAACCCGATGGAGTACAACATTCCACCCGCTACTCTGGAAGCGATTGACAGCTCGCAACTTCTTGGGCTGGTTGCCACCGGACAGGCGCTGAAGGATGCCGGCTACGGTGCCGACCGGAGCTACGATCGCGACCGGGTCAGCGTCATTCTTGGTGTGACCGGCACACTTGAACTGGTTATCCCGCTGGCCGCGCGTCTCGGGCACCCGCATTGGCGCTCGGCTCTCAAAGACGCAGGTGTGGATGACACTACCGCCGAAGACGTTGTCCAACGCATCTCCGATTCTTATGTTTCGTGGCAGGAAAACTCCTTCCCCGGCCTGCTCGGCAACGTGGTTGCCGGAAGGATCAGCAAACAGTTTGACCTGGGGGGCACCAACTGCGTGGTGGATGCAGCCTGCGCCAGTTCCCTCAGCGCGCTGCATCTGGCCGCCATGGAACTTGCCACCGGCAAGTCCGACATGGTTGTCACCGGCGGCATCGACACCTTCAATGACATATTCATGTACATGTGCTTCAGCAAAACCCCGGCTCTGTCGCCAAGCGGCGATATCAGGCCGTTTGACGCAGCAGGTGACGGCACCATTCTTGGCGAGGGGCTAGGCATCATGGTAATCAAGCGGCTTGCCGATGCGGAGCGCGATAGCGACCGGATCTATGCGGTAATTCGCGGCGTCGGTTCCTCCAGCGACGGCAAGGGGGAGGCGATCTATACCCCAAGTTCGTCCGGCCAGAAAAAGGCTATCATGGACGCCTACCGGCGTGCCGACGTTTCACCCGACAGTATCGGTCTGGTTGAAGCCCACGGCACCGGCACCAAGGTCGGTGATGCGGTGGAGGTCTCGGCGCTGCGCGACATTTACGGTACGGCCAGCAAGCCGTGGTGCGCCCTCGGTTCGGTCAAGTCGCAGATCGGCCACACCAAGGCGGCTGCTGGAGCTGCCGGGATGATCAAGGCGGTTCTGGCGCTGCACCACAAGGTCATTCCCCCCACAATCAAGGTGCAACAGCCGCTGCGCGAGGTTTCAGAGGGGCAGTCACCGTTCTACCTCACCAGCTTTAAGCGTCCCTGGCTTGCCCGCAACGGTCAGCCGCGCCGGGCGGCGATCAGCGCCCTCGGTTTTGGCGGTTCGAATTTTCATGTGGTACTTGAAGAGTATACTCCTGTTGCCGCGAAAGCGGACTGGGACGGCACTATCCAGATACTCCCCTTCTCCGCTGCCGGTACTACCGCGTTGGAGCAGATGGTTGCCGGAGTTGCAGATATCCCCTCATGGAAAGAAATTCGTGCCATGGGCGCAACGCTCCGCTCCTCCTTCGATGCGCAAGCGCCATGCCGCCTGGCGCTGGTCGTCGAGCAGAAAACCGCACTGACATCGCTTTGCAACAGTGCCTTGACCACGCTCCGTAAACAGCCGACTAACTCCTGGAGCACTCCCGATGGCGTCTGCTATGCAACCGGCGCCGCGCCTGGGAAGCTCGGTATGCTGTTCCCCGGCCAGGGTGCCCAATACACCGGGATGATGCGCGATCTCGCCTGTAGTTTTCCTGCCATGCTGGCATCTCTTGACTCTGCGGATCGGATGTTCGGCAGAGAGACCGGCAGCAGCCTGTCTGACCTGATTTATCCACCTACCCCGTTCAGCGACGCTGACCGGGAAGCAGCAGAGGCCGCCCTGCGCGCTACTGACGCCGCCCAGCCCGCCATCGGAGCGGTCAGCCTTGGTTCCCTGCGCGTTCTGGAGTCGTTCGGCTTTGCGCCAGATGCCGCTGCCGGTCACAGCTACGGTGAACTTACCGCCCTATGTGCCGCCGGACGGCTTGATGAAACATCTTTCCATGCCTTGTCCCGCCTGCGTGGGCAACTGATGGCAAAAGGAGACGGTGACCGGGGAACAATGCTGGCAATATCCGCGCCTTTGGCCGAAGTACAGCAGTTTATCAGTGATGAAGCTCTAGACTTGGTTATCGCCAACCGAAATGCGCCGAATCAGGCCGTTCTTTCCGGAAGCAGCGCCGAAATTGCACGCGCCGCTAAAGCCTGTGCCTCCCGTAAACTTCCCTGCAAACAACTGCCAGTTGCGGCGGCGTTCCACAGTCCGCTGGTTGCCGATGCCGCTGTCCCGTTGCTGGCTGCCCTGTCAGATATTGCCATTGCCGAAGGATCTCTTCCGGTTTATGCCAACAGCACTGCGGCAGTGTACCCTGTAGATGCAGATAAAGCCGCAACACTGCTGGCCGGACAACTGGCTCGTCCGGTAGAATTTGTTGCCGAAATTGAAGCCATGTATGCCGCCGGAGTTCGCACCTTCGTCGAGATTGGCCCAGGATCTCGTCTCAGCGGTCTTGTCTCCGCCATACTTGCCGGACGTCCGCACTCTGCTGTTGCTATTGATGCGTCCGGGGGCAGACGCTCCGGAATTGCCGATCTGGCCCGCTGTCTGGCACAGATGGCCGTGCTTGGCCACAGCATTTCACTTGCCGGGTGGGATGAAGGGTACTCCTCCGAGCCGCAGACCACCGGCAAAAAACCGGCGCTGACCATAAACCTGAGCGGCGCCAATTATGTCAAACCTAAGGCAAAGCGCCCTGCGGCTCCTCCTCGTACTGCCGTTGCAGCAACCAATGCCGTGCAAACGTCCATACCTGCTGTCACACCATCGGCAGCTCCTGTGAACGCTTCTTCGAGTGTATCTCGTGATGTCCTCTCCGAGTCCCTGAAGGTCACCCGTGAAGGGTTATCAGCGCTCACGCGGATTCAGGATGAGACCGCCCAGCTTCACCGCCGCTTCCTCGAAGGGCAGGATACCGCCGCCAAGACCATCCAGATGCTGCTTGAACAGCAGGAACGGATTCTTCATGGAGGGGGGCAGGTATCTTTTCCTGTAACTGCGGCAGCAGCATTGGAGCCGGTGGTTGTCATGTCTGACCGGTCCGACAAGTCAGACTTGTCAGACAAGTCAGAATCGTCAGACAA
>CAYQMO010000125.1:5839-11466 GCA_964418315.1 uncultured Geobacter sp.
CACAGCCGGGTATCCGGCCTGACCAGCCTGATCTATCAGACACATCTGACCGGTCAGACAAAATTGCTGAAATCCTCCTGGCGGTAGTAGCTGAGAAAACCGGCTATCCGGTTGAGATGCTGGAGATGGAGATGGGGCTTGAATCCGACCTGGGTATTGATTCAATCAAACGGGTCGAGATCCTGTCCGCACTCCAGGAGCGTCTTCCCGGTTCGCCGGTTATCGGCCCGGAACATCTGGGCAAACTGCACACACTTGGCGAGATAGCGGACTATCTTGGTGCAGGGGCCGAACCGGTGGGTATCAAGTCAGACCAGTCAGACAAGTCTGACCAGTCAGACAAGTCTGACCAGTCAGACAAGTCTGACCAGTCAGACAGGTCCGACGACAGCAGTGCTTTTTGCTCCACCGTCCAAACGGTCAATCGAAGCACCATTGTGCCGGCACTGCTCACCGAACCGGCGCGAAAACTGCCTCTGGCTGACACCGGCGCAATCTGGATTACCGACGACGGCTCGGATTTTTCCGTCAAACTCTCTGCCCGGTTACGTGCAACCGGACGTGACATTCAGATAGTACAAGTCGAAGACGCTTTCATGAACGCCTCCCGTGCAGATCTTGCCGGACTTGTTATCTGTGCTCCCACAGGCGGAGCCGAGGACAATTTTTACGAAAACGCCTTCCTGCTCATGAAGAGTTCTGCAGCGGCGCTGCGCAGATCCGGAGAAAATGGAGGCGCCCTGTTTGCAACCATTTCCCGTCTTGACGGTTCATTCGGCTTTGGCACTGATACCATTTTGAGCGACCCGCTTTCAGGCGGTCTTGCCGGGATGGCAAAGACGGCGTCCCACGAGTGGAGTGAAGTATCGTGCAAAGCGATTGATCTTGGCTCTTTTACAGATCATGCGCTAGAGGCGGAAGCTGTTGCAGACGAACTGCTGTTTGATGGCCCATTGGAAGTCGGCCTTTCCCCTGCAGGCAGAATCGCCCTGAAGACGATTGATCTTCCGGAGCAGCCACAAGTGGGCGAAGCGCCGTTACACTCCGGTGATGTTGTCGTGATCACCGGAGGGGGACGCGGGGTTACGGCAGCCGCCGCTATTGCGCTGGCATCTGCCTACAAGCCGCTGCTGGTTCTGTTGGGACGCAGCCAGGAATTTCAGTCGGAACCGGAGTGGCTTGTGGCGTTACGGGACGAAAGCCAGATAAAGCGGGCTATCCTTGAACATACTGCTGATAAACTCCACCCCAGAGAGATTGAGGAACGATACCGGAGTATCATTGCCGGACGGGAACTCAAGGAGACTCTGACCAGAATTGCGGAGAGTGGCGCCAGGGCAATTTACCGTTCCGTTGACATTCGTGACGCCGCAGCAGTTTCCGCCCTACTCAGTGACATCCGCCGGGAGTTCGGTCCTATCCGGGGCATAGTGCATGGTGCCGGAGTTCTGGCTGATCGGCTCATCAGCGATAAATCACTGGAACAGTTCACCATGGTGTATAGCACAAAGGTGAAGGGACTGGAGGCGCTACTTGCAGCAACCGCGCAGGATGATCTCCGTTTTATAGCCCTGTTTTCATCGACTACGGGACGTTTTGGCAGAAGCGGACAGGTCGATTACGCCGTTGCCAACGAACTGCTCAACAAGCTTGCCCAGGCCGAATCGCGCCGACGCTCCGCATGCCGGATCGTCAGCATAAACTGGGGACCGTGGGATGGCGGCATGGTTACTGAGTCGCTGAAAAAAGTTTTTGCCGGAGAGGGGATCGGCCTGATTGGACTAAAAGATGGTGGAGATCTGCTGGTTCGCGAGATTGCAGCCACTGGTGATCCGGTTGAAATTATCGCTCTGGCGGGGGTTTCAGCCGGTACACTGTCAATTGTCACTCCTTCGGCGACGCCACTTACCGAGGCATTCCGACTGAACCTGACCGTTGCAGACTACCCTTTCATCCGTTCACATGTAATTGATGGCAAGGCCGTCCTCCCTATGGCTATGGCTATTGAGTGGCTGGCTCACGGTGCCCTGCATGGCAATCCCGGCTTCAATTTTCACGGATTCAATAACCTGAGGATCTGCAAAGGGGTCACCTTTGATCAGGGGAGTACATGCAGTCTCAGAGTAATGGCCGGTCGCGCCGAGAAACATGATTCCCTCTTCGTTGTTCCTGTCGAACTGACAGGCAGCAGCGGTGACGGACAGAGCATCCTGCATGTTCGCGCGGAAATAGTGCTTGTGTCAAAACTGCCGGAAGGGATACGCTCCATTGTAGATGTTCCGCTAGCGCCATATCCTCCGGGTAACAGTACCATCTACGATCAGGAACGCCTCTTTCACGGATCGGATCTGCAAGGAATCGAACAGGTAGGAGGATGCTCTCCCAAGGGTATTACTGCTCTGGCCAAGGCTGCGCCTAAACCGGAGTTATGGATCAAACAGCCATTGCGCAATATCTGGCTGACCGATCCGCTGGTGCTCGATTGCGCCTTTCAGTTGATGATTTTATGGAGTTTCGAGCGTTCCGGTTCCGGTTCACTTCCGTCGTTTGCCGGTCGGTACCGCCAATTCCAGAAGAACTTTCCCCCTGAGGGAGCCCAGATAGTGATCAGGGTTATCGAGGAACGGAACCATGGCGCATCCGCCGATATTGAATTTATTGACCGGATCAGCGGCAAGCTGATTGCCCGCCTGGAAAACTATGAGTGCATCATCGACCCTTCCCTGCAAAAGGCTTTTCAGTGTAATCAACTGGCGCAACCGGGGTGTGTAGAGCTGGCAGTTGCCTGATGGCTGATTACCGTTCTACCGTAGCCATTGTCGGGATAGGCGGAATATTTCCCGATGCGCCTGATCTGGCGGCTTTCTGGGACAATATCAGTAGCTGCCGGAGCGCTTTCCGTGAAGTACCTGACGGACGATGGATGGTTCCGGCAGACTCCGTGTTCGATACTGAACCGGGAAAAGCAGATTGCGTCTATTCCCGCAGAGGCTGTTTCATCGACCGGCTCCCATCGGCGGCAACTCTACCAGGTCTTGCCATTAACCCGGCGCTGCTCGACGGACTCGACCCGCTCTTTCATCTGCTGATCCACGCAGGAAAACGGGCCTTTGATGACGGCGTCACCGCACAGCTGGATCGCTCGCGAGTTGGCATAATCATCGGCAACCTGGCCCTGCCAAGCGAGACCTCCTCACTTCTGACCCGTAACTGGCTGGGGCGCACCTTCGAGGAACAACTACTCGGATCTGCCTCCGCACCCACTCCCACCTCGCCGCTCAATCGCTTTCCATCCGGACTCCCCGCAGGAATTCTGGCTCGCGCCCTGGGTCTCGGTGGCGGTGCCTATACGCTCGACGCCGCCTGTGCTTCATCGCTGTATGCCCTGAAACTGGCAATGGACGAACTGCTCTCCGGCAGGGTCGATGCAATGTTATCCGGTGGCGTTTCACGTCCCGATCCACTCTTTACCCAGATGGGCTTCTCTCAGTTGCGCGCTCTTTCCAGGCGCGGCATCTGTTCACCGTTTGATGCGGCGGGTGACGGTCTCGTTGTCGGCGAAGGTGCCGGGCTGTTTCTGCTCAAGCGCACAGAAGATGCCGTGGCTCACGGTGACCGGATCTACGGCGTCATCAGGGGTATCGGTCTGGCCAATGATGTTGGGGGGAGCCTGCTTGCTCCTATGTCGGAAGGTCAACTGCGCGCCATGCGTGCCGCCTACCTTCAGGCCGGCTGGCAGCCGGGCGATGTCGATCTTATTGAATGTCACGCCACCGGCACTCCGGTTGGCGACGCGGTAGAAGTTGCCAGTCTCAAACAGCTCTGGTCAGATATCGACCGGAGCGATGCAAGCTGTGTCATCGGCTCTGTCAAATCCAATATCGGCCATCTACTGACCGCAGCAGGGGGCGCGGCTCTCACCAAGGTACTGCTGGCACTGCAGAACGAAACACTCCCCCCCACGGCCAATTTTAATATGCCGCAGTCCGGCATGGAGCTGGACAACAGCCCGTTTCGCGTCCTGTCGTCTCCCATCCCCTGGCAGCGGCGGGGCGTTGGTATTCCCCGACGCGCCGCCGTCAGTGCCTTCGGCTTTGGTGGCATCAACGCACATCTGCTGATAGAGGAGTGGCTACCGCACTCTGACGAGCTCCCCACTTCCGTCCTCCATATATGCGATAACTTAAGAAGAAATTCCCTTGATTTTCCCCCTCCCTTTCAAGGGGAGGGTCGGGGAGGGGATGGGGTTGATTGCGGTATTCCGGCATGGAACCAGGTTCTACCCCATCCCCCTCCTGACCTCCCCCTTGAAGGGGGAGGAACAAACTACCAGGATAATGGTGCTGTACATGGTGGAGAGAAAATTGCCGTAGTAGGCATGTCCGCCCGTTTCGGCCAATGGCAATCACTGCGGGCGTTTCAGGAACGGGTGCTGGGTGGTGATGTCGCTGCGATCCCGACTCCTCCAAGGGGTTGGTATGGAGCTGCAGAGAGCAGATGGTTCCACGAGGAGGGGCTGGATTCTACGCCGTTCGCCGGTTTTACCATGGGCGAAGTGGCGCTGTCGGCCAGCAGCTTCCGCATTCCACCCCGCGAGATGGAGGAGATGCTGCCGCAACAGCTTCTCATGCTGCAAACTGCAGCAGAAGCGCTGCACAATGCCGGATGCGACCGGAACGATAACTCCGCAACCGGCGTCTTCATCGGTATCGCCCTTGACCTTAACAGCACCAACTTCAGTCTACGCTGGGCTCTGCCGGAACAGTCCTCCCATTGGGAGCGGAAACTGGGGCTGGAGCTGACACCTGATGAGCGATCGGAGTGGCTAGCCAAGCTCCGGGCTGCTGCCGGGCCGGCACTGAACGCCAACCGTACCATGGGTGCGCTCGGCAGTGTTGTCGCCAGCAGGATCGCCCGTGAATTCCGTGTCGGCGGGCCGAGTTTCACTATCTCCAGCGAAGAGAGTTCCGGTATCAGGGCGCTGGAGGTGGCCATCCGCCAGCTTCAGAATCGTGAACTTGACCAGGCGCTGGTTGGTGCCGTAGATCTGGCTGGCGACCTGCGGGCGGTTCTCGGTCAGCATACTGTGCACCCATATTCCCCTTCCGGCGTTTCTGCTCCGTTTGACGCAACTGCAGATGGTGCAGTTATCGGTGAAGGCGCCTCTGCTGTCGTACTCAAGCGCCTTGAAGATGCCAAGCGTGATGGTGACCGTATTTATGCCGTCATTCGCGGTATCGGCTCCGCAAGCGGTGACCCGGCGGCAGTCGGGGAAACATATCTCCATGCTCTTGAGAAAGCATATGAAGACGCAGGCGTACCCCAGGAATCGATCAGCTTCATAGAGGCGAGCGCCGACGGCACCCCTGAATCTGATGCTGAAGAAGCTGCTGCGCTGGCATCCTGGTTTGCGTCTGATACCGCCACTGCCCGTTCATGCGCTGTCAGCAGCGTCAAGGGGGAAATCGGCCAGAGCGGCGCCGCTTCCGGTCTTGCCTCTCTGCTGCGCGGCTGCCTCGCCCTGTACCATGAAATCATTCCCGGCTGCCGGGGTTTAACATCGGCCGCTCCGGGTCTCCAGGAACAGTCGCCGCTCTATTTTCCCCGGACCTCACGCTACTGGCTGC
>CAYQMO010000126.1:0-11377 GCA_964418315.1 uncultured Geobacter sp.
ATAAGGCTTTACCGGTCTGAGTAGATAAAAATAGAAGAGCACTTCTTACGAGTAGTGCTCTTTTTTTGTGCGTGGTATGGTCTACTATTCATGGACTATAATAATCGCTCACACCCAATAAATAAATATTTCTATAATAAAACGACACGACCTGTCATGCGCTTGGCGGATACTGATTACATATTTAGAGTAATTTGTGTTATCCAAGGAGGCAGGCCATGAAATATTTCTTTTTACTACTGGTGGTTGCAATGCTAGCGGGCTGTGGAAGCGGCAATTCTTGTGAAGGTGTTGATACGAGCCAAGCTCCTACCAGTATTTCTCATACCAGCTCAGGCACGATATATTATTGGGGTGACTGCAGTCGAGTCTACCCGAATAAATAATCCAAAACACGCACTCTACAGGAAAACGATATGACAGATGGTAATCATGACACCCTCGTGTACCGCCTTGCACAGATTCTTATCAAGCTGAACCAGGGGGAAAAACTTGACCCTTTGGTACTTGCTGATGAATTCGGCGTTAATCTGCGCACCGTCCAGCGCGATCTCAATGTGCGCTTCGCCTACCTACCTTTACAGAAAACTGATGGTCGTTATCACCTCGAACCAGCATACCTCGGTAAGCTCAGTATGCGTGACATTGAACGTTTCGCCAGTCTGGCAGGTGTGCGCGGCTTGTTTCCGTCGCTTTCGGACGATTTTTTGGGTGATATATTTGATAGTCGTATTCAGTCGGCACTTCTGGTCAAAGGACACAACTACGAGAATCTTGCTGGTAAAGAAGATGTGTTTCGTCAATTGGAGCGGGCTATTGTCGCTCGTTGCCATATCTCCTTTGATTACGCAAAGGACGATGGCGAAAAATCATATACCGCAGTTGCTCCGTTCAAGCTAATGAATCACAAGGGGATATGGTATTTGGTTGCCCGAGATGGCGACAAGCTCAAAACCTTCTCCTTCGCCAAGATAGAACAGGTAACCTTGCTCGACACCCGCTTTGCCCACGACCCGAAGATGGATACGATGTTAAAAGAGGAAGACGGCATTTGGCTGGGTGAGGAAAAGAGGGAAATTGTCCTCCAGATTGCCAGTGAAATTGCTGGATACTTCAAGCGCCGTAAGTTGATTGCCAATCAGGTTATCGAAAAGGAGCTGGAAGATGGTGGTCTTATCGTCTCGGCAAAGGTTGGGCACGAAAACCAGGTGCTGCCTATTGTGCGGTACTGGATACCGCACATCCGTGTTATAAGCCCCGAAGGATTACAGAAGGAACTGGAGAAGGAATTACGAAAGTATTTGGAGCGGGTTGGCTGTTAACATCAACCTCTTGCGATCTTTTTTTGCGACCATGGGACTTTTCGCTCCACATACGACCGCAAGACAGCATTAATTCGCGACTGATAGCCTTTACCTGTCTTGCGGAAATAATCCAGTACTTCCTTGTCAACCCGCATATTCAGTACAGCTTTAGACTGTGGCAGTTCGACGGTTGCATCATCCCAGTCCATTACCATTCCTACTTCATCTAAATCGGAAGCAATACTTATTTCAACCTCAGCAGTTGTCATACCAGCGGCTTTATCCCACTTTGATAGAGAACCTTCCTGATTGGTTAAGCGTATCAATTCTTCATCCGTGTATTTGACGATATGCTCTTTCCTCGCCATCGCGTGACCTCCTGAAAGATATGATACGGCGATTATCTGCACGCCATGTCCATACAACTGTGTAGAACTTTTCACTGATAATGGCGATAGAAACAAAGCGAGATTCATTATTTTTAACTGCCGATACATGCACAACCTTACGGCTGTCGAAGACCAATCGTGCATCCCGAAAATCGAGGCTGTGCTTTGAAAGATTTTTTTCTCGCTTTGCTTCATCCCATTCAAACATATATAAGGTATATACAGTTTGTATATACACGTCAAGTGGGATGATCATTCCGTGTATTTTATGCCCAATTAGTTCTGTTCAGCTCCCATCGCCAGAAATAAAATTCCCCCTACAAAAATAATTTTAAAATACGACACCACCTGTCATCTGCATGGCGGATACTTGCATCACACAAGATGTTTTGTGATCTTCTGCCTTCGGGCTGGAAAGGGAGGATGATGATGGTCAGAATTTTATTGGTGTTTTTTGTTGTCTCACTCGCCGGTTGCGCGACCCCAAAACAGTGGAGCGCAATTGGTGGTAGTCGGGCTGATGGGACGGTGCGTCTTGCGTTTGAATATGGTGCGTTTGAGAAGCCGCAATTTGAACAGGGTCAAGGAGTTCAACTGGCTACCGAGCGATGTCGCGCATGGGGGTATACTGGTTCCGAAGCTTTTGGCGGCGCAAATCAGCAATGCACGGCACGGAATCAATACGGATGCGTTGCTTGGCGTGTGTTTGCTGATTTTCAGTGTACCGGAATGTAAATTACCGGATGGAGCTGAATGCATTAAAAATAGAGAATTGGAGGTGGAAACATGAACATCATAATTGTCATAATTGTTTTAGCAGCACTTGGTCTGCTCGGGGCTGTTACCAAGTCAATTATCGCTGTGTTAATCGGTGCTGCAGGATTAGCAGTATCTTTCCTCATGTTCTGTACAGGTACACTGTTAAATATCCTGGGTCACGTAATCGCTTTCGTAATCAGCCTTGTCTTGCTAGTGGCCGCAATTGTATTTATTCCGGCACTGTTGATCGTGATAATACCGGGGATTATTCTTGCTTATTGGTATGTCAAAAAGAAGGGGAACTTTAGACCTGTGGCCGAAATATTAAAGAGAAAAGCTATCGACGGCAGAACCTCTGTGTAATCAAAAGTTCTGCTATCGAATTCATTTTACTTATTTCTTTTTTGCTTTCTTTTTTCTTGAATTTTCTTCTGCTGCATTTGCTTCATATTTTGCGGTTTTTGCTTCATATTCAGCGGTTTTTGCTTCTTGTTTTGCTACTGCTGCTTCTTGTTTTGCTTTTTTGACACTTTTCGCATCTGCATTCCCTGCCACGATGAATGATATTGCTATGAGAAGTGCAATTACGGCTGCTGGAATCTTTTTCATCTGGTAAGACCTCCAATGGAATTTGAATCCGTAAGGACGTATACACAGTATATTTTTTCACGTCAATATTTTTGAAATAGTGAGTGTGTTCTTGACACAGAATGTATGAGCTAAACGACTACATCAGGAATTAAGGGGATTTTCTAAATACTTGAGTTACGGTGTGTTGTATTAATTTCTGCTTTTTGTAGCAGCAATCCCCAAAAAACAAATTATTGCTAGCTAAATAGCTGAATTAATGCCATATAGTGCCTTGATTTTAATAATATGCTAAGGAGGAATGTATTATGCTCGTAGAAATAACCAATCCTGAAACAAAGCAACTGGTGGCAGTTGAGGTTGATAGTATTGATGTTGATGCTTTAAAGGAACAGTTCAAACTGAATTTTTCTGCTGCCGAGTTCAGAAGAATGATTGATAACCTTAACATACCCGCCGAAGCAAAAGCTCTTCTCACAGAATTTCTGAATTTTACCATCAAAGTCGGCACTGTAGTGCTGGAGGTAGGCAAAAAAATAATTGAAGTGGTAAAGGTTCTTGCTAAAAACTTCCCCAACATCACAACTGGCCTTATCATAGCGGTTACATTGAGCGTTCTGGTGAGCTGTATACCTGTATTGGGGCCTTTGTTGGGTTGGATCTGTACCCCCCTGTTCCTTCTTCTCGGAGTTGGCGTAGGAATTTTGAAGGATTATGAGCATACCGATTTAGGGAAGGCGCTGGAAGAGATCTTGAATACCATTTTTTCTGGACTCAAACAAATTCCTGTTCCCCCCACTCCAGTCCCGTAGATGCTGAACTTGACGAATGCCATTCAACCAGGAAGGAGCTTGCACCATGATCAGTAAAATAGATGAGTTACAATCCCCGAAACATAAAGATGAACCTCCAAAGCTGCTTGAATGGGAAAAGCAGCAGATTATGAGAGAGCAGATTGCAAAGTGGGATGGAAAGATGCCGGGAGTTATGGGCAGCAGCAACATGCTACTCAATATTCCTGCGCCCAAATAAATGCATTTAAGGGATATGGTAATTTCAAAATTACCGTTTTGGTAGGGGCGTTCCCTGCGGGTATCCCTGTCAGGATAGCCAATATATCCGGTGATTAGCGCATATAGAGACATATTTTCAAGTATGATAGTGTTGTACTACGGATAAATGGGCGATGCAAGATAGCTAACATGGCAGATAGCTAACGTAACAGATACGCTGTTCGCTTGCGGCGGGGAGATTCATATTCTAGGAGGTCACAAACATGGGTTTTTTGGATGATATGAAAAACAAAGCAGGTGCGATGAGTGATGGGTTGAAAAAGCAGGTTGAGCAGTTCGTAAATGCTGAGTTTGCGGCGGCGGCAATGGCAACGTGTGCAATGGTCGCCGCAACGGACGGCACAATTGATGCTGCAGAGCGCAAAAGGGTAGCCGAATTTATTATGAGTAGCAATTTGCTTAAATCATTCGATGTTGCTGATTTGAACTCAAAGTTCAATTATTATTGCAATAAGCTTCAGGCTGATTATGATTTCGGTAGAATTGAAGCGATACAAGTTATCGGTAAATTGAAAAATAAACCGGAACAGGCCAGAGCCGTTCTTCAGGTCGGAATAGTCATCAGTGGATATGACAGAACATTTGATGACAAAAAAAAAGCTGCGCTTCTTGAGTTGTGCCACGCTGTTGGTATCGATTCAAAAGAACTTGTAGTAGTAGAAAATCTACCGCAAAGCTTTGCGATGCAAGAAAAAACTGAATCACAGATTAACCAGGAAAAATCTCAGGCCGTGCTTATGAGTACAATCAATACAATGGATGAGTTACAATCCCCGAATCATAAAGATGAACCGCCAATTATAGATTCACCTTTGCAATTCAAAGCCAAGCTGAATATCGGTGAAGAAGCTTATGCTTACCTGAGCAAGGCTGATAATTTTATGGATTTTTCAATAAAAATTGCAGCCGGTTTGGGTGGTAGCTCATTGTTCACCGTGGCATGGCTGGCATCCCTTGGCCCCGTTGCACAGTTGGCATTATCAGTCGGTTTTATATCTACACCGGTGGGGTGGATTGCAGGAGCAGGTGCATTATCGATGGTACTCGCTTATGGCCTCATGAAAGCCAAAGGGAAATCGAAAGATGCAACGACAATAACGATTCCCAAACATCTGAACACACCTCTCGATCTGTTGGGACAGACGGTACTCTCGTTGATCTTGCCGGTAACTGTTAAGATGGCACTTGCTGATGGCCATTTCTGCGAAAATGAACGTAAAGTACTTCGTGATTATTTAGCTCACGAATGGGGGTTCAACAGATATTTCATCGACAAAGCTATAACTGAACAGGAAAGTCTGATCGCTGATTTCGATTATGATCATTACCGGCAACTGTTGATTGCCTCGACCTGTGCTGATAAAGAAATGAAGTTCGATGTAATAAAAGTAGAATTGCTTACCATTCTCACTGAAGTGATGAAAGCTGATGAGCACATATCACCTGAAGAAGAGAAAGAACTTGAAAAACTATCAATTATTATCAATGAGCAAGGTGAGGCAGAGGCAAGGAGTGTAGCGGAAACAGTAATTGGTTCAATTAACAAAACGAAACAATCAATTACAGATTTTATCAGCACTAAAGTAGTCTCAGTTAAAAAATCTATTCCTGATGTCACGAGTGCAGCTGATATTTCTAACGATCTGTTATTTGACAGACTCAGGCAGCTTGACGAAAAAAATATCAGATCCCTGATTGTGAGCGGACTGAGAGTTTCCAAAGGGAATCTGAAAGATCTCGGCGAGGAAGACCTTATTTTGATGTGCAGCAAGGAACTTCGCTCTGCTGCCGGATCAAGTTGCAGAAACTTTTTTCGGAGTGGCCATGAGTTCCCTTACAAGCAAATTCTCATTGACGTTGCGGATAGACTGGCAGATGGTTTCACTCCTTTGAGCTGGACAAAATACAAACTTGATGATTCTCACTCAGAAAATGAAATAGAAGATACGATATTGAAGGTATTTAACGAACGTACCCGTAAGTGGTGGGATAAACTTCCTGATAAGAAGAAAGCTGAGTTTGTAGACGGTATTCAATCAGTACTTGCCGGAGAAGAGCTGGAAAAAGTTAATCTTGCTGGAGGGGTAAAGACCGTAATAACACAGCAGGTGATAGACAACGCTATTCAATGTGGAGTTATGTTTGGTTTATCCAAATTTCTTGCGCCCGGCCTGGCCGGTATGCTTGGAGTATCTATTGTTGGGCATATTGGATGGCTAATTATTGTCCAGACACTTGGGTTTATGACCGGAATTAAAATCGCAATTTTCGGAATTGCTGGGCTAGGTGGATGGGGTGGTGCTGTTTCATTCTTGGGAGCGACGGCTGTTGGAGGGGTTCTGTCAATACCAAGCACCTTGCTGGTTCTTGACGGCGTAGCATATAGAAAAACAATCCCGACGGTTATTATGCTCCTTGCGATGTGCCGTCAAAAACAAATTTTGCCAGATAGTTTGACAGCATCTGATGAACAAAACCAATTTGAAGGAGCATCTGTGATCAACAATCATTTTGTTGGCAGGGGTGATGCAGTACAACAGCTTCGTGATGTACTTTCCGGCAAAAAGGCATCAGGCGGTAAACTGACGGTTCAAAGTATCGAGGGACCTGGCGGAATCGGCAAAACTAGTTTGCTGGAACATGCAATTGACGGGATCGATTTGTCCAGTCGGAACTATCTAACCTTAAAAGTTGATGGCAATGCATCAAACGCTCTCACACTCACTGAGGTAATATGGCGGCTGGTTAACAGTGTCGCTATTCAAAGACGTCTTCCTGGAGACAGTTTTCCGGGCACCATTAAGATCCTATCTCTCATAAATGAAATCCGGAGCGCAACAGTTCATGAAGCCATTTCGCTCATAACAGAGAATGACAATAACATTGATATTGATGAATCTACAAAACGTATAAATAATGCCTTAGAGATGTCGATAAGAACGGGTGTCAGCATTCTAGCATATACAAGCGGAAACCCAGTTGCTATTGCATTATGCCCCTTTATAGACATCATCCCTCTAGACAAACTTAAAAAAATCCCCAGCTTGTGTATTGAAAAAACAGGCATCAAGGAGAAGCTTGGAATAACAAGCAACGAAGCCATTAGGAATGCAATTAGGGAAAATGCCTGTAGGACTCTTGCCAGCAGCCTATATTCAGAATTGGCTGCAATTCTTTTCAAATATGAAGCATTGTTAAAGCCTTCTCGCTCAAAAATAAAGGGGATTGATCGATTGCTGCTGATTATAGATGATTATGAGAAGCTTCAGGAGCCACTGAGTACATTCCTAGTGAATTATTTCCTTCCATCACTTAAGAAAGCTGAATTCGAATCAGTCGTGATCATTCTCGGGCGGGATCATCTTCAAGCGACAAATACTGAATGGGAGCAGTATCTGAAAGCAAATATGCTGAAGAAAATTGAGGTGACACCGCTCGCACGGCCAGATATGGACCAATTGGTTGAGTCGTACGGTGTGCTGACCCAGGCAGAGAAAGAACGGGCGTGGAACGACACTCAGGGATACCCGTATTATGTTCAGCTCTGGATTGATGAGATAGCGGAGGGAGTACATCCAGGGGCAACTATGCTGAAACAGTTCTATGATAGAATCACGCAGGGGATGAACGAGCAGCAAAAGGAATGGCTTCAATATACACTCTTCCTTGACCGGGTAAATAAACGCACCCTGCGCGAAATAATTGGAGATGAGGCACAAGCTGAGGCGGTATTGAAGTGGTTTAAATGCGAAGGCTCTGTACGGGATCCCAAAGGCGCATCTTTCTGCGTTCGGGAATATATCAGATCAAGACTGAAAGATTATTTGCGCATTAGTGATCCTGATCGATATTCCGAGCTGCAGCGTAAGGGACGCGAAGTTATGAATGATGAGGCAGTTCAGGAGAAACAGTGAAAATGGCGCTGGAATCGACTTTGCCAGCAGACCGATTTTGAAACTGAGATTTCGACATTGAACCAGAAAATGAAAGATTCCCCCACCAAGTCTATTGCCGTAATCAATGACAAACGCACAACACATACTGCACGACCATGAGCTTACAAACAGAAAGGATGGTTAAATTATGGGTTTGGGAAGAGCTTTACTCTGCATTCTATTGCCGCCGTTAGCAATATTGGACAAAGGTTGTGGAACTATACTGCTTGTATCATTGTTAACTTTGTGTGGATGGATTCCCGGTGTGATTGCCGCCTTGGTTGTCTGCACAAAGGCCGCTAGATGACAGAATCCAGTACACTTCACGGTATATCTTTTTCTGAGGAAGTGATTATGCCTATGACAAAATATGAATCCGATCAGGTTGCCGAAATTATAAAGTGGAAAGCAGAAGTCCCGTCTGTAGTTTCAAAAGCATTTGGATTTGCACTGGCACCAGTTGCGTGGCTGATCGAAAAAATCATACCGGAAGCTGCAGTAAGAGGGGCTCTGGATTTCTCATCTTCAGCAGCCGAATGGCTTACAGATACCAAAGACATCCTTCGTGATGCGGCTGTCAACTCCATTGTAGAATTGAAAACTCATGACCTTGAAAAGTCTGATATCCTGGCTAACGAAGTTCACAATTGGGCTATCGGCATAGGAAGTGCCGAGGGTGGAGCTACCGGAGCAGTCGGCTTACCAGGAATTGCCGTAGATATCCCCGCAATCATAGTGTTGGCAATGCGAACTATTCACAAAATTGGAGCGTGCTACGGGTTTGAAGTTGCGACAGAACACGACAAAGAGTTTGTCTACGGAATTATGGCAACTTCCGGCGCTAACGACATGGTCGAAAAAGTTTCTGCGTTAGGTACGCTACGAGCGCTTGAGGTTGTTATTACTAGGGAAACATGGAAGGCAATGGCGGAAAAAGCCGCCACCAATCAGTTGAGCAAGGAGGCTGGCGTTATCGGAATAAAGAATCTTGCGAAACAACTAGGTGTCAATTTGACAAAGCGAAAAGCACTCCAGGCAATCCCTGCAATTGGGGCACTAGTTGGAGCTTCTGTGAATGGCTGGTATATCAAAGAGGTCGGCTGGACGGCACGAAGAGCGTTTCAAGAACGATGGCTGCTCGAAAATAATAAAATTATTGAAATCTGAGTTAGTATTACAAACAGACAGTTCAAATTCCAATGGAGATATTTCCAAATGTTAAAAGTTATATCCTTTGTATTAGTCACTCTAAGGTACTGACGGTTGTACGATACCCCTAAAATAAATCTTAATAGTAGCCAACAAAAGCGGCTGTTATTAGTTGAGTGAGAGGATTAATGCCTAACCTTGATGATAGTGTTAATAAAAGTGTAAAAATAAAAGTAATAGGTATTGGTGGTGGTTGCGTCAATACTTTGAATGAGATGAAAACGAGGGGGTTAATAGTAGCAGATTTTATTGCAGTTAATACTAATGCTGCAGATCTTAGGAAGTCAAAAGCTCAGGAAAAATACAAATTGGAGCGAAATATCCTCACTCAACTTGTAGCAAAATTCCACCTGAATATGCTCGTGATTGCGCTTTAGAAGATCACGAGGTGCTCAATAAAGCTCTTATAGGCGGAAATGTGGTTTTTATCGTAGCCACAATGGGTGGTAGTTGTGGTACTGGTGCTGCACCTGTAATAGCTGAGATGGCCCACAAGCAAGGCGCACTAAGCATTGCTGTTGTTACGAGGCCATTCTTCTATGAGGGGAGAAAAAAGAATATTATTGCTGATATTGCTAACAAACTGAAACCAAAGAAGGATATAAGTGTTTATCTGTTAGGTGATGGCAGGTCAGAGGAGGATATTGAAAACAAGATTCTGGACTACTTCGCTATAAAAATTGCCGATGAACTGAACAGATTGCAACCGGAAGAGCGTGCTAAAAAATTGGAAGAGATCCAGCAACATCTAAATGAAGGGAAAAATCCTGATGTTCATATCGGTACAATAAAAGAAATAGAAAAAGTGCTAACTGCAACTACTGTAACATCTATCTCGGTTGCATCCTTACTTACTGGCCCATTAACAGCAAGCTTGTTTTATTCTGGAATATTTGCCGGATTATGGGCGGGCGTATTTGGTATGAGTTCTTCATTACTGTTATTGACTGGAACAGGAGTAGGAACTCTGGTTTCGTTGCCGGTTCTGTTGCTATTACTAGGATCTCCAAGTTATAGAAAAACGATTCCTGTGACGTTGCAACTTATCAATATAAGACGTCGGATTACACAGATGATGGCATAGTTGATGCCCGGTTAAATAATCTACAAAAAAAGGAGAGTAAAATGACTATCAAATGTAACAAATGCAGCAACGACAACGCAGTTACAGCTAAATTTTGCGGTGATTGCGGTGCACCGCTTTCGATTTCAAGTACTGATTCATACGGTACATCAACTCAAGCTGGTTTGAAATTCAGCAATTTGAGCGGGGACGGTAAGGTTGATTTTGAAGACTTCAAAAATGCACTGACGATATCGAAAAAATATGCCTCAAATAAAGTCAATGATGCTGTAATTTTGGCACAAGAATTTTTGAAGTCTGACAAAGAGAAAGACGAAGAATCCGTAAAAAAACTTGCCGAAAGTTTTGAAAAACAGACAAAAACAGTAAAACCTGAGTCACAGATTAATCGAGAAAAATTTGAGTCCGCAATGACAAGTACAATCGATATTAAGTATGCAGAGATAATGTCTTCAAAAAAGGAATCGGATGCATACCTCACTTATATCGATGCGCAAATATTGACGGCTAAAGTAAGAGGTGTTTTTAAGCATATCCTCAGTGTTACACCACCACAAGTTGAAGCCGCCTGCCTGATGAGCGAAGCTGTGCTTGCCCCATCAACAAAAGATAGAAAGAACAAAATTAAAGCTGCTGTTGGTGTTGCTGGGGGTACAACAGGAATTGGTATCGTTATCGCTGCCTTTGCCTCGGCACTTGGATGGGGAGCAAGTATTGGAGCAGTTATTTGGACTGCAATAGCTGGGAGTTCCTTTTTAGGGCCTATAGCATGGGGTATTGCGGGTATTGCACTTGCGTTTATGGCCGGTTACTACGCCACAACTAGCAACCATCAAACCGACACAGAGCGTTTCTTGCGCGTTTTAAAAGACGCCACTACGAAAGCAATTGAAGCTATCTGGCCGCAATATGAAACCGAGTTTACCCGTGCAGTTACCCAAGCTGATCCAACTTATGCTGACAGTAGCAAGTAGGCATCGATGCACCAAAGAATTATGAGGTTTCAACAAAATGGATAATTCAGAACAGTTCCTGA
>CAYQMO010000127.1:0-11334 GCA_964418315.1 uncultured Geobacter sp.
TTTTGAGCTTTTAGTAGGCCGGTTCAAGCGAAGCGGAACCGGCGTTTTCTGCCATTGCCAGCATTGCTGCCGGATGCGCTACGCTTCATCCGGCCTACAACTCCAAAGAGCAAACGCTACTTTGAAGTCAAAAACCTATTCGGGCATAGATTCGCCCGAATGCGGACAGGATGTCCGCACTCCCAGAAATAATCTGTGCCAATGCCATTTTCCTCCTGAAACTGTTTTTTCCATTTAAGTTGAGATAGGGTAATACTTATGGTATTGGTGAAGGCGCTTGCGGTTGTTTGTAAGTGCCTTTTTTGCCAAGAGAACTGAGGAGCCCGACCATGACGCGTGAAATTATTTCCGGTAAAGTTAAAATTGGTAACAATCATCCGCTGGCTTTGATTGCCGGTCCCTGTGTGATCGAGAATGAATCGGCAACCATGCGGCATGCTGAGCGGCTGATGACGATTTGTAATGGACTTTCCATGCCGCTTATTTTTAAGGCTTCGTACGACAAGGCCAATCGAACTTCCATCAACGCCTATCGTGGACCTGGTATAAAGGAGGGGCTTGCCATTCTTCGCAAGGTTAAGGAGTCGCTGGGTGTTCCGGTTATTTCTGATATTCATTCAATCGAGCAGATTGCCCCTGCTGCAGAGGTGCTTGATATTCTTCAGATTCCTGCTTTTCTCTGCCGTCAGACCGATCTTTTGATTGCGGCAGCAGAGAGCGGACGGATTATCAACGTAAAAAAAGGTCAGTTTCTGTCGCCGTGGGACATGAAAAATGTTGCCGGAAAAATTGCTGCAAGCGGCAACGAGAACATCATTCTTACTGAGCGTGGCGCATCTTTCGGCTATAACAATCTGGTGGTGGATATGCGCAGTTTTCCGGTTATGCGCGCTACCGGCTATCCGGTCGTATTCGACGCAACACACAGCGTACAACTCCCCGGTGGCCAGGGGGACAGTTCCGGGGGACAACGCGAATTTGTCGAGTATTTATCACGGGCTGCCGTTGCTACCGGAATTGACGGCGTCTTCATGGAGGTGCATGAAGACCCTGACAAGGCGCTCTGTGACGGGCCTAATTCGATTCCTCTAGGTGATCTTCCGCAGTTGCTGAAAACCCTTAAAGCTCTTGACGCAGTTGTTAAAAAGAGGTCTGCACAATGACCGCAATCGAAGAGGCACGCCGGGTAATCCGGGTTGAGGCGGACGCACTTGCAGCTATGGCTGATCGGATTGACGAATCTTTCGAGCGGGCGATTGCCTTGATTGTGGCGAGTCCTGGCAGGGTGATCGTCAGTGGTATGGGTAAATCCGGACTTGTCGGACAAAAAATTGCCTCCACCATGGCTTCAACCGGTACACCAGCTTTTTTTCTTCATCCGGCAGAAGGGATTCATGGCGATCTCGGCATGATCATGAAGGGTGACATCGTCATCGCTATTTCCAATAGTGGCGAAACAGAGGAAATCCTCAGAATTCTCCCGTCGATCAAGCGGCTGGGGGCGCATCTTATCGCGATGAGCGGCAACCAGGCATCAAATCTGGCTCGCTCAAGCGATGTCTTTCTTGATGTGTCAGTCGCAGAGGAGGCGTGTCCGCTTGGCCTTGCACCTACGGCGTCCACAACGGCGACTCTGGCAATGGGTGACGCACTAGCCGTTGCACTGCTGGTGAGGCGCGGCTTTAAGGCGGAGGATTTTGCCATATTCCACCCCGGCGGGTTACTGGGGAAAAAACTGATTTTGAGAGTTGAAGACCTGATGCATTCCGGTGAGGACATTCCGCTGGTTCAGGAGGATGACGTGATGAAGGATGCCCTGTTCGTGATTACCGCAAAGGGTCTTGGCGTGACCGGTGTCTGTGACTCAAGCGGTGCGCTGAATGGAGTTATCACCGATGGCGACCTGCGCCGGGCGCTCGAAAAAGGGTACAATATTCTCAATCAGCACGCTTCGGAAATAATGAAGAGTCGGCCACTGCGCATCAATCGGTCTGAGCTTGCCGCTGCTGCGCTGCAGATCATGGAGCAGCGAGCCATCACTTCGTTGTTTGTGTTTGAAAACGATCAGATATCGTCCCCCTGCGGCATTATTCATCTGCATGACATTCTCAAATCCGGTATCGCCTAGATGATGGATAAATTATCAGATATCCGCCTCCTGCTGCTTGACGTTGATGGTGTCATGACTGATGGCGGTATTATCTATGACGGCAATGGCGTGGAAACAAAAATATTTAATGTTAAAGATGGGCACGGTATTAAAATGCTCCAGCGTTACGGCATCGAGGTCGGCATCATAACCGGGCGAACCTCCCTGGTCGTTGACATCAGGGCGCGGGAGCTAGGGATTGAACTGGTCTACCAGGGGGCGCTTAAAAAACTTGATAGCTACTTGGATGTGAAGCAGAGAACCGGATTTTCGGATAGTCAGATCGCATATATTGGTGATGACGTTATTGATGTTCCGGTAATGCGTCGGGTAATATTTGCTGCCTCTCCTGCCGATGGTTTGCTCGAAGCCCGTAATGTTGCTCACTATGTAACAACCTGTGCCGGCGGGCGTGGCGCCGTGCGTGAAGTATGCGATCTGATTCTGAAAGGGCGCGGCTTTTGGGCAGAAGTTACCAGCCGTTATGAACTTTAATACAAACTCTGTGCCAAAAGCTTCAAACGTTCACGTTATGCTGGACAGTCCACTCCCTCAATGGTATAGTCCCCCGCTATTATGGAATCGCCCGTTTATATCAGGCCATTACTGGCACTACTTGTAACAGTGGCGATTATCGGTGTCACAACCGTCGTTATCCGTAATGGTTCTCTGGAGTCAAAGCCGGTTTCACCGGCTATACAACAGCTTCCCCAAAACATTGATATTGCCCTGAACAAGGCTCGTTTTTCTGAAATTCAAGATGGTCTTCTTGTCTGGGAACTCTTTGCTGATCGCGCTGAATATGATAAAATCGGTGATACGGTTTACTTGAGAGATGTCCGCATGGAGTTTCGGAAAACTGCATCTCAAGGCGCTATAACGGTCACTGCAGGAACCGGTGAATATTTCATTACTAAAAATGATATTTCCCTTAAAGGTAATGTTCATGTTGTGACTGACGATGCGGCTCAATTTATTACGGAAGCTATTTTCTATAAAGGCGCAGCGGATCATTTTACGACCGAAGCCCCGGTTACGTTTAGTCAACAACGAATTCAGCTAAATGCGACCGGTATGGATTTGGCTGTGAAAGGTCAGAAAGCGTATTTTAAATCTTCAGTTGTTGCTACCATTGTCGCGAATTAGGTGTCCGGATGAAATTTAGTTATATCGGTATCGTTCTGTTCTGTGTATGGTTTTTCGTTTCGGCATCATCAACCTCCGCTGCTGTTTCGTCAAAAGATAGATCCGCACTACCTATTACTGTGAAATCAAATGAGATGAATGCCGATAACAGTGCGAAAACTGCGGTTTTCTCCGGTAAAGTAGTTGCCAAACAGGGTGATGTCACAATTTTCTCCGATAAACTTGTCGTCAGTTACGCTGACAAAGGTGGAGATGTGGAAAAGATTGAGGCGTTTGGCAATGTCAGAATAGTCCAGATGAAAAGAACAGGCTTCTCTGGTCAGGCGGTTTATGAAAGTGCTACAGGGCGTATTGTTATGACCGGATCTCCCAGGGTAGTTCAGGGGGAAAACAGCATTAGCGGGAAAATCATTACCTATTATCTTGATGATGAAAAAAGTTATGTGACAAACGATGGCGATCCAAAAGCGCGAGTAGAGGCGGTCATAAATCCCGCCGCAAGGAAAAAAAATGCCGGAAAACCTTAGCTCTTCAAGGCTCTGGACAAAAGCTCTCACGAAAAGCTACGGTAGTCGCATCGTTGTTGGCGGGGTAGATATTTCAATTACATCCGGCTCGGTTATCGGCCTGCTTGGGCCAAACGGAGCCGGCAAAACAACGACATTTTACATGGTTGTCGGGCTGGCCGGGCCTGACAGCGGCCAGGTTTTTCTGGGTGATGAAGAAATTACAGCGCTCCCGATGTACCAGCGGGCGCGGCACGGCATCAGCTATCTTCCGCAGGAAGCGTCTGTTTTTCGTAAACTGACGGTTGCTGATAATCTGCTGGCAATTATTGAAACCGTTGAACCGGATAAGAACGTACAGCGTCAGAAGATGGAGCAGCTCCTTGAAGAATTTTCCATAACAAAGATCGCCTCATCAATGGGTTATGCGCTTTCCGGCGGCGAACGGCGGCGAGTCGAGATTGCCCGTGCATTGATCACCAACCCATCATTTATTCTGCTGGATGAGCCGTTTGCCGGTATTGACCCGATAGCGGTCGCCGATATCCAGGGGTTGATAGTATCTCTTAAAAACAGAAATATCGGTGTGTTGATTTCAGATCATAATGTGCGGGAAACCTTGGGTGTTTGTGATTCTGCGTATATTTTGAACAGTGGCACGGTGCTGGAGTACGGCACGCCCGGCGAGATTGCGACTAGTGAGAAAGCCCGGGAAATTTATCTTGGTAAAGATTTCAAGCTTTGAGGTAAACGTTTAATGGCAATGGAAATGCGCCAACAAATGAAAATGTCACAGCAACTGGTGATGACACCCCAGTTGCAGCAGGCTATAAAGCTGCTTCAGTTGACACGTCTCGAACTTCAGGATCTGGTGGTTCGTGAGCTTGAAGAAAATCCACTGCTTGAAGAATCCTCCGACGTGGAGGAAATCCGTGAGCTAGATACGCTTGAAACTGCGGAGCAGGAGCTTGAACCGGTACAGGACAGCGCTGATTTCCGTGAGGTTGAAACAGGTGAGGAGACCCTCCGTGACTGGGACAGTTATCTTGACGGCTATAACTACAGTTCCGGGGAACAGCAGTATGGCGGAGAAGATGAGCGTCCATCATTTGAGAACCTGCTGACAAAAAAGGGGACGCTGATCGACCATCTGTTGTGGCAGCTTCATATGGGAATGTATTCCGAAATGGACATTCGCGTTGGTGAAGTGATTATTGGCAACATTGATGATTATGGCTATCTCCGGGCGTCACTTCCGGAAATAGCGGCAGCAAGTTCGGCAACCGAAGAAGATGTTCAGGACGTACTCGATTGTATCCAGGAATTTGACCCGCCTGGCGTAGCAGCCCGTGATCTGCGGGAATGCTTGCTTATCCAGGCCAGGAATCTGGGTATGAAGGGGAGCGTTGTTGAAAATATTCTGCTGCATCATCTTGGTGACCTGGAAAAACGAAACTACAAGCAGATTGTCCGCTCGTTAAAGATAGACATAAATCAGGTGCTGTTGGCCTCTAAAATTATTTCCGGCTTTGATCCACGCCCAGGGTCGTCTTTCAGTACAGATGATGTTCATTATATATCTCCCGATATTTTTGTGCATAAAGTTGGTGACGATTACGTCGTAATGCTCAATGAGGAGGGGTTGCCCAACCTGAAAGTCAGTACCCAGTACGCAGATGTTCGCGGAAACGGAGCTATTGACTCGCAGGCGGAGCATTATATTAACGACAAGGCGCGTGCGGCTGCCTGGCTTATCAAAAGCATTCAACAACGCCAAAGAACTATTTATAAAGTGGCCAAAAGTATCATCCGTTTTCAGCGGGAATATTTTGATCGTGGCATTGAGTATCTACGCCCTCTGGTGCTGCGTGATGTTGCCGAAGATATCGGCATGCACGAATCAACGATAAGCAGGGTTACCACCAACAAATACATGCAGACGCCACAAGGACTGCTGGAGCTGAAATACTTCTTTAACAGCGGTCTCTCTACCAGTGAGGGAGATTTTGTCGCGTCTGAGAGCGTAAAAAACAGAATTAAAGAGATCATTGACAAGGAAAATCCCCAGAAACCGTATTCCGATCAAAAAATTGCTGAATTGCTGGGGGGGCAGACGGTGAATATTGCCCGGCGAACAGTTACTAAATATCGTGAGATGCTAAATATGGGATCCTCTTCAGAACGTAAAAAACATTTCTGACGTACCGCCGTTTCGGCGGTCGTCTATTTCAGCAGCAATCATACACAGGAGGATTTTATGCAGATAACCATTACATTCAGGCACATGGAACAGAGCGATGCCCTTAAAGCATATGCTGTAGAAAAACTTGAGCGGGTAACAAAGTACATTGACAACCCGACCAATGTTCAGGTTTATTTTTCTGTTGAGAAAAAGATTCGTCACATCGTTGAAATAGTTATTAATTCAAGGGGTATCAGTACAAAAGCGTCTGATGCGACTCATGACATGTATGCATCCATAGATGCGGTTATTGATAAGATTGAGCGTCAGTTGGTACGTTACAAGGAAAAAATCAAGGATCACAAGCCATCAAATGGTGAAGAACGTGGAAGACAGCTCTCTAAAAGGATTATTGAAGCCGAGAGCATTGAATCCAGCACCGGTTCGGTGGTTATAAAGACAACTACCGAAACTGCCAAACCTATGTCAGTAGAAGAGGCCGTTATGCAGATGGATCTGCTTCACAAGGATTTTATCGTGTTTACTGACGCAGATAGCAGTGAAATCAACGTGATGTATCGTCGTAAAGATGGAAATTTCGGCCTTATTGAGCCACAACGCTCCTGAGAAATTTTTATGGATGGCATAACTCTCTCGATAAATGACCTGCTGAAAGATAATGAATATGGTCTTGCTTTGACCCTTCTGGCCGGCAGGCAGGGACTCTCTAATCGTATCTCCAGTTCACGTATACAGAAGCCGGGGTTGGCTCTGGCCGGTTACACCGAGCACCTGCACCCTGATCGGTTGCAGGTGCTCGGCAATACGGAAATCTCTTATCTCATGCAGAGTTACAACCAGGTTGCTGCGGAGAATCTTACCGCGTTGTGCTCGTTTCCAATCTCCTGTTTCATTGTTACCAAGGGGCTGCAGCCACCGCAGCTTCTCCTCGATCTGGCAGAAGTACGCTCGATTCCGGTGCTCGCGACACCACATCAATCATCAACATTTATATCACTGATAACCAAATTTCTTGAAGAGCAGTTGCTGCCTACTACTCATCTGCATGGAGTTTTAATTGATGTCCTTGGCGTCGGAGTTTTTATTTCCGGAAAAAGCGGTATCGGCAAAAGTGAGTGCGCTCTTGATCTCGTAATTCGTGGGCATCGTCTGGTTGCCGATGATATGGTTTTTATAAAGAAGAAGATGCCTGCGGTGCTGATTGGTCAGGCTGAGGAGTCTCTGCAGTATCTGATGGAAATACGTGGTCTCGGCATAATTAACATCAAGGATCTGTACGGGGTTTCGGCGATACGGGATAAGAAAATAATCGATATGAAGCTCGAACTGGTGGAATGGGATGAATCCCAGGAATATGATCGTTTAGGGGTTGATGATCATACGGTGACTGTTCTTGGTGTTGAACTGCCTCATGTCGTCATTCCGGTTCGTCCCGGCAGAAATCTGGGCTCAATAATCGAAGTTGCCGCACGAAATCATCTGCTTAAAGGAATGGGGTATCATTCGGCTCGCGACTTCCAGGAGCGGCTTCTTGCCCGTATTGAAGCCAGACCGCTTGGTGATGAGGTAGAATAAAGTATGCACATTATTGTTATCACCGGTATGTCCGGATCAGGCAAATCTACTGCGGTAAGAGCCCTTGAAGATGAAGGATTTTACTGTATTGACAATCTTCCGGTTCGACTGTTCAAAAGTTTTATCGATTTGATCGGCAAATCTGGCGAGAGTATCAAGGGTGTCGTGCTGGTCGCTGATATTCGTGGCCGGGAATTCTTTAAGGGGTACGAACGTGCCCTGCACAAAATTACCGGTGTCGGGCACACGGTAGAAATATTTTTCTTTGATTCTCAGGACGATATCCTGATGCGACGTTTTTCTGAAACGCGGCGACGCCATCCGGTTGATGGACATTGTACCATCGCCGACGGTATTCGCATCGAAAGAGATAGTCTGAGCGGTCTGCGCCAGATTGCAACCAGAATTATTGACACCTCCGAGTTTACAGTGCATCAGCTTAAGGAATTCATCCTGATGATCGTACGGGGCGAAGAAAAAGAAAACCAGTTGGTTGTTGAAGTTCAGTCTTTTGGCTTTAAATATGGGTTGCCACTAGAATCAAATATCGTCTTGGATGTCCGTTTTCTCCCGAACCCTTTTTTTGTTCCAGCGCTGAAAGACGGTTCCGGTCTTGATGACGATGTACGTGATTATGTTCTTGATAACGTTGTCACTGCCGAGTTTATGGACTACTTTTTCCCGCTTCTGGATATGCTGCTGCCGGCTCATCGTCGTGAAGGGAAATCTTATCTGACCATTGCCATTGGTTGCACCGGTGGGCGTCATCGCTCTGTTGCCATAGCCGAAGCCACCGGAATGCATCTTCAGGAGTTGTGCCCATCGGTACGAATTACTCACAGGGATATTGAAAAGGGGCTTAAATGATTGGCTTACTGCTTGTTACCCATGCCGGACTGGCGACTGCTCTCAAAATGTCGGCGGAGATGATTGTAGGCTCCATTGAACTCTGTGCGACGGTGGAAGTTGCGCATGGTGAACGTGCAGATGATATTATGGCTCGTGTTGTTGCCGCCGTTGAAACGGTGCAGTCAGATGGTGCGATTATAATGACGGATCTGTTTGGCGGTACGCCATCAAATATGGCGTTATCGTTTTTGCAAGAAGGGTGTGTGGAAGTTGTAACCGGAGTAAACTTACCGATGTTGATTGAATTTTGTTATCGCCGTGAGCAGATGGCGCTTACCGAACTCGCAACATATTTACAACGCTGCGGTCGTGAAGGAATCATCGTCGCAGGAGAATTTCTGAAGTAAAATATTATTCGAGGAACCGGTTTTTATATGCTCCAACAAGAATTTATGATCATAAACAAGCTCGGACTGCATGCCCGCGCATCAGCGCTTTTTGTAAAAACCGCCAGCCGTTTCATCTCAAATATCAATCTTGCACGTGAAAATGTTGAAGTTAACGGAAAAAGCATAATGGGTATTATGATGCTCGCTGCTGCAAAAGGCTCTTCAGTCCGCCTGACCGTCACTGGTTCTGATGAAGTTGATGCGTTTAAGGCTATTGGTGATCTTATAGCCAACGGTTTTGGAGAGGAATAATTGTCTCCACCTCTTCTCTTTCCAGCGTTTGCATTTATATTCGGTATGGTGGTCGGCTCATTTCTCAATGTCTGCATCTGCCGTATGCCAAAAGACGAATCAATCATTTCCCCCCCATCGCACTGTCCCCAATGTTCCTGTCAGATCCGTTGGTATGATAATATCCCGGTGGTGAGTTACCTCTTTTTACGGGGGAAATGCCGGGGGTGCGGCGCGCATATTTCACTCCAATACCCGTTGGTCGAACTGCTTAACGGTTTTTTGACGCTTCTTCTTTTCCTCCGCTTCGGTCCGTCACCAGCTTTCGCAGTGTACTTCCTGTTCTGCTCGGCACTGGTTGTTATTACGTTTATAGATATTGAACACCAGATAATTCCTGACGAAATTTCGTTGACCGGGATTCCGGTCGGGTTTATTCTCTCATTTTTTCTGAAAGAGCACTCATGGCTGAATTCTCTGTTTGGTATTCTGCTAGGTGGTGGCACTCTGCTGCTGGTTGCCTACGCCTATCAGCGCTTGACCGGCAAAGATGGTATGGGTGGCGGAGACATCAAGCTACTCGCCATGATGGGTGCTTTTTTGGGGTGGCAAGCGGTGCCGTTTATAATTTTCGCCAGTTCACTTGTCGGCTCAATAGTCGGCGTTTCCATCATGATGCTGCAAAAAAAAGATGTTAAGCTGGCGATCCCGTTTGGCCCCTACCTCGCATTTGCTGCAATTTTGTATATTTTCTACGGTAAGCCGCTCATCCGGTGGTATCTGGAGTTGAGTGGTTTTAGGTGACAAATAAAAAAACCCGGAAAGGAGTTATCATGTTTAAAGAGTTATGCATCGCAACGGCTGTAATAGTTATTCTTGCCTCATCCTCTTACGCTATGGCCAAAGAGGGGTGCGGCGGTGTCTGTTCCGCCTGTCATATCCTCACAGAAAAAGAGGCTAACGATATTCTTAAAAAAATTGGCGGAACGGTTACTTCAGTTAAACAATCACCATCCAAAGGACTTTTTGAACTGCTTGTGGAAAAGGAGGGTCAAAAAGGCATTTTGTTGATGGATTACGGCAAGAAACATCTGATTCAGGGAATGGTAGTTAATATCGACACGCTGCAGCCAGCTATGGCGCATCAGCAAAATATCGCTCAGCCCAAACAGCAGACCTCAGTTGATGTTTCGACCATTCCGGTGAAAAATGCCGTGATCATCGGCAATCCGAAAGGTTCCAAGAAGATATATGTTTTTACCGACCCTGATTGCCCGTACTGCCAAAAAGGTCATGCTGAGCTGAAAAAACTGGCAAAGATCGCCCCGGATGTGGCTATACATATAATGCTCTTCCCGCTCCCCATGCATCCGGCAGCGTATGATAAATCCAGGACAATCATTGAAACCAGGGATAATGACCTGCTTGACAAGGCTTTTGATGGCAAAAACATTCCGAAGCCAACCAAGGATAGCAGTAAAAAAGCTGTGGATGAGATTATTAAATTTGCCAATGACCATGGCATATCAGGGACACCAACGATGGTGATGCCGGACGGCACGATACAGGTTGGTATGCGTGATGCTGAAACTATGAAGAAGATGCTGGAAGGGAAATAGGAAGGATATAAGTTGAAACCGGAGTACGTTAACAAGGCGTGATTAGTTCCCAGTCGATTCATAGTCTGAATATGATCATCGGTTTTCTGTTTGTGTCCGTTGTACTTGGTGCCATTCACAGACGCTTGTCTTCAAGCAGATCTTTTTTTGTGGTAATTTACTGCTTCGCTTTTACGTTAATGCACGAGATGTCTCATTTTGTGGCCGCTTTCCTCACCGGAGGGCGGCCGTCATCGTTTACTGTCTGGCCAAGATGGTCAGAAAATGGCTGGGTTCTCGGGAGTGTGAGATCCATCCCGACACTTCTGTCGGCGACGCCCACAGCACTGGCACCTCTCGGATGGCTGGTGGTTGGATACTACTCGGTAGCGTTGTGGGATATACGACCAGTCTGGATACCGGATTGGCTGATTGTACCAATCATCTACGCCTGTGCGGCAGCAAGCGCGCCCTCCTGGCAGGATATCAGAATCGCGCTGACTCACCCCTTCAGTTTGTTGCTCTGGATAGCAATCGCATATATTGCCGTAACTTTGTCGCGTTCAATATAAAATCAATAAACCTAGAAAAAACAGTTCTAATAACACGGAGCAACGGAGCAACGGAG
>CAYQMO010000128.1:0-11108 GCA_964418315.1 uncultured Geobacter sp.
CTTTTATGATTGAAGACCCAACTACGATATCACGCGCCATGAAGCTCAACTATATCTCAAAATCATTGGAGCGAATTGGCGACCATGCTACAAACATCGCCGAAATGGTGATATTTATGGTCAAGGGGAAGGATATAAGGCATACGATTAACTAAAACAGTGCGTAATTCCGGGGACATCCATGAATTTCCTCCACCTGCTGGCTTTTACTAGAATTCCCGGAAACGCCTGTTCCTTTTTGCTGCGTCGGATGATACGCTGGTCCAGAGGAAAAGCCGTGCTCCACCAGGAGCCCAAGGATGATCTGTTTACGTATCTGAACGACGGTGCGTATGATGCGGAGGCTCGGGCCGACGAGCTGAATGCGCGCTATGACCTTGAACCG
This sequence comes from uncultured Geobacter sp., assembly GCA_964418315.1. Taxonomy (GTDB): domain Bacteria; phylum Desulfobacterota; class Desulfuromonadia; order Geobacterales; family Pseudopelobacteraceae; genus JACRCG01. The sequence continues at coordinate 386 of CAYQMO010000128.1, forward strand.
CTTGCCCACCTTTCTACCCGTTCCCATTACCTGAAAAATATGTACCTGCTAGACTCGCTCGAAAAAGCGACACAGGGTCTTTCGCTTCCATTTTCTGTGAACAGCGGAATAAAAGCCATTGATATCGGTTCTCAAGACTGGTATTACGTATTCGCGCTTGAACGCTGGCTTCGGAAGCATAATCAGATGAGCGGAGAACCGGTGAAGCTGACCGGTATCGAACTGGACGCATTTGAACTCTGCGCCGGTTTCAGGTCGCGCATTGATTATGCAATGGCCTACGCCGAGCAGACTGGAAACCCGGATGTCAGCTACGTTGTTGGCGATTTTCGGAAGTGGCGAGAAAAGGGGCACGACATCCTGTTCCTGTTTTATCCATTGGTGCTGCGCTATCAGCAGCTACTCTGGGGGCTACCGATGCACACTTTTGACCCCGAGGGCATAGTGGCGAACGCGGCCTTATCTACCCGTCCGGGTGGCTGGCTGGTGGTGTTCTGTCATACCATACCCGAACACAATAAATTTCTGGATTTGTGCCGGAAGAGCAGAGCGTTCGCCTTGCTCAGGGAGGGTGCGGTCTTGAGTACGCTGGTTGATTTTTATTCAGAAATACGTGATCGACGCTTCTCCATCTGGGTGAAAACGTAAACAAGGCCATAAATGTAATGGCAGAGGATGATTGGGTGAAACTGTCCACTGGTGTGAGTATTGTGTTTGGAGTTATCACGGTTGTCCTGCTGGTTTCTGCCGTAAGAAATAGGAACGGGAACACTGACAGCAGGTTCAGCACGTATCTGTATCCAAAATTCCAGGCTAAAGGATGCACGAACTGCCATGATTTTTTTACACAAAAACTGAACGGTCTCTCGTTTACAACGCACAGGGAACGCAAGGCTGAAAAGTGTGTTGAATGTCATGATCACGATGTGACCGGGTTTGCCAATGCCGACGAATGGTTCGCCAGACCCGGTTTGTACACATCGGAGATGAATTTACAGCAGACCTGCGAGACCATAAAGGCGCAAATGCACGCGTCGTTCAAACACAAAGACAAACTTGCCAGAGAGATGACAGCGCACCTTTTTGAGAGTCCTCGCGTACTGTGGGGCATTGCCGGAGCGACCCCGAAGAGCGGCACACTACCCAATGGCAAAAGCGAGCATGACCTCATTCAGGGTGGGATGAAGCAATGGAAAAAGGAAGTCAATGCCTGGATTCGCGGCGGAATGTCGTGCGACTGAATAAACTGCGCAAACAAAAAGGTTACGCCACTGCCCCGCCATTGAGTGCTTTTAGATTGACATCTACTCCCTTCCCCTTCGATACCGCCCTGACTACCCCCTCAACAACCCCGGCATTGATCGGCAGTTTTTTCAACACGGCACCGACCATGACCATATTGACCGCTTTGGCATTGCCGGCCTCCTTGGCAATCGCGAGGGCATTGATGCCACGCGCGTCCGGGCAGGCCTGAGCAATCTGCTCCTCAACATCGGCCGGATAAACCGCGAGTCCGGTGGCTACCGTGCTGGGGTTAATGGTTACCTTGTTGTAGACCAGCATACCTCCCGGCTTGAGATAGTGAATATACCTGAGAGCTTCAAGCGGCTCGAAGGAAATTATGATGTCTGCGGTTCCAGGGATGACGACCGGCGAAAATACCTCTTTGCCGATCCTGACAAAGGAGATAACGCTTCCCCCTCGTTGAGCCATGCCGTGAACTTCATTCTGCTTGACATCCATACCGCTGGCGAGGGCGCTTTCGGCGAGAACCTTGGAAGCGAGCAGAACCCCCTGCCCACCAACGCCGGCTATTACTATATTGAATATATCCATTATGTTGTTCCTCCTTATCGTGCTACGGAAATTGCGTCGAATTTGCAGAGCTGCGCACATACACCACAGCCGTCACAGATGTTTGAGTCAATCTGAACCTTCTGTTTTTTGCCGTCTGTTGCCGGCAGCAGCCCCAACGACACACACGCAGCCTTCAGGCAGGCACGGCAGCCGGTGCATTTTTCCAGATCGACTGCGAGTATCGGGCTTTTTATCCGGAAACGGAGGATGCAGGGGTTTTTGTCAATCAGTACGTATGGGCCAGGGGTTTCAAGACCTTTTTTGATGGCAGCCTCGGTCTCTTCGAGGTTGTAAGCATTCAGTTCGGCGACATTTTCTATACCGAGCGCCTTGACCAGAGTTACCATATCGACCTGTTGAGCAGGCTCTCCCATGAGGTCGAGTCCGGTGCCGGGGTTTTCCTGGCCACCGGTCATGCCGGTGGTGCGGTTGTCCATGATTACAACCAGGGCATTGCCTTTGTTGTAGGCGAGACTTAGCAGGCCAGTCATCCCTGAGTGGAAGAAAGTTGAATCGCCGATGACGGCTACCGGTTTTTCTGTTCTACCAGCTATTTCGTTGACCTTGGCCATGCCATGTGCGGCGCTGATACTGGCGCCCATGCAGATGGTGCTGTGCATGGCGCTCATCGGGGGGAGTGCTCCAAGGGTGTAACAGCCGATGTCGCCGGAGACAAAGACCTTGAGCTTGCTCAGGATAGTGAAGAGGCCGCGATGGGCGCAACCGGGGCAGAAAATCGGGGGACGCTGCGGCAGGGTCGCGATAGGAGCGGTTCCGGGAACGGGTGGATCCCCGGCGGCGGCTCTGATAATGTCGGCATTAACTTCGCCGCAGAGCGGGATTTTGTCTTTGCCGATATCAATCCTGATCCCCATGGCACGGATCTGCTCCTCAAAGATCGCATCCAGCTCCTCAACAATCATCAACCGTCCTACCTGAGCGGCAAATTCACGGATTTTCTTTTCCGGGAGCGGATGTGCCAGACCGAGCTTGAGAATTGAAGCGTTCGGATATGCCTCTTTAACATGCTGATAGGCGACACTGGAGGTTATGATGCCGAGCTCTGTGTCTCCCATTTCAATCCGGTTCAGCGTGGTGGTCTCTGCGAATTCCTGCAATTTGAGGAGACGCGCCTCAATTTCGACATGCTTGATCTTGCCGTAGTTCGGAAGCATCACGTATTTTGGGACATCCTTGACCCACGGGCCGATTTTCTGGGCAATCTTCTCCTTCTGTTCGACAACCCCCTTGGCGTGAGAGATTCGTGTCGTCGTGCGGAGCATGACCGGCGTGTCGAACTGTTCGGAAATGTCAAAGCCGTCCCTTACGAAGTCATACGCTTCCTGGGAGTTCGACGGATCAAGCATCGGAATTTTGGCAAACTTGGCATAATTGCGGCTGTCCTGCTCGTTCTGCGAGGAGTGCATGCCCGGATCGTCGGCGACCATCAGGATCAGACCGGCATTGACGCCGGTATGGTTGAGGGTCAGCAGTGCATCTGCAGCAACATTGACGCCGACATGCTTCATCGTAGCCAGAGTTCTCCCCCCGGCGATCGAGGCGCCGATGGCGGATTCCAGGGCGACCTTTTCGTTGGGAGCCCACTCACAGTAGACCACACCAAGTCGGGCTACTTCTTCCAATGTTTCTGTGCTTGGAGTTCCGGGGTATCCTGATGCGAAAACCCCGCCGGAATCGCCGAAGCTCAAGGCGATCGCCTCATTACCTGAGATTATCTTTTTCATGTACGCTTATCCTTTCTTGTTGGATTCAATAAATTGCAATAGAACGCGGAAAAGGCGGAAAATACGGAAAATACGGATAAATACAGATTAAAACGGATGCTGATAAATAAATCCGATTTTCCCAGCCTTTTCAGATTTGATCCGTGTTCCATGCTTTTTGGTTTCAGGTTAGTTCAGCATTATAGCACTCTTCTTATTTCGGCCTGTTGTCTATGTACCGCTTTGCCTTACCCTCACTGCGCGGGATCGAACCGGGAGGAACCAGGGTAACGGTAACCGTAATACCGATCTCATTCTTGATATCCCGAACAAGGTTCCTGACAATTTCACGGGTCGCCATCTCATCACTGACGATCAGATGATCACTTACTTTGAACGTTTCATAAAGAGGTTTAAGCGCATATTCGGATGTGACTTCGATTCTGACTTCAACTTCGTCGAGGGCTCCTTTACGATCAACCACCACAAGGTAGTTAGGGGTGACACCGCGGTGCTTGAGAATAATCGATTCAACCTGGGAAGGGAAGAAATTAACGCCCCGGATAATCAGCAGATCATCGGTGCGTCCGGTCAGTTTCTTCATTTTTATCAGGGTACGACCACAGACGCATGGTTCCAGACTGAGGCTCGTAATATCCCGGGTGCGGTAGCGGAGCAGGGGCTGCCCTTCTTTTCCCAACGTAGTAAAGACCAGCTCACCTTCATCACCGATCGGAAGCGCTTCGCCGCTTTCCGGGTTGATAATTTCCGGGTAAAAATAGTCTTCATTGACGTGCAGCCCGCTCCGGGCCTCATGGCACTCACAGGCTACGCCCGGGCCGGTAATTTCGGTAAGACCGTAGATATCACAGGCTTTAAGACCGAAACCCTCCTGAATTTTCTCGCGCATTGACTCAGTCCAGAATTCTGCTCCAAGCACGGCTGTGCGGAGATTGAGCTTTTTAAAATCAACCCCCATCTCAACCCCGACCTCGTGAATATGCATTAGAAATGAAGGGGTAACCGTCAAGGCGGTCGTGCCGAAATCCTGCATCAGCATAATCTGCTTCTGGGTGTTACCTCCGGATATTGGAATAACTCCGGCTCCGATCTTCAGTCCGCCGTAGTGCGCACCGAGGCCGCCGGTAAAAAGGCCGTAGCCGTAAATATTCTGCAAAACATCCTGTTTACCAATACCGGAACCGGTCAGGCAACGAGCCATGACTTCTGACCAAGTATCAATATCGACCTGGGTGTAGCCAACTACGATAGGCTTGCCGGTGGTTCCGGAGGTTGCGTGATACTCTACGATATCATCACGGGAAGCGCTGAACAGCTTGAACGGGTAATTATCCCTGAGGTCGTCTTTAAGGGTAAAGGGGAGCCTTCTGATATCGTCCAGCGACTTGATATCGGAAGGTTTTACTCCCGCTTGCTCAAGCCTCTTTTTGTAGACAATGTTATGTTCGTAGGCATAACTGACCGTCTTTTGCAGCCTACCAAGCTGAATACTCTGCATTTCGCTACGGCTGCACGTCTCAACCTTGTTCCAGATCATGATCACCCCCCTATTTTATAAGTAATTCAGCTCTCTGGCCTTTGCAGTAATCTCCTCCCGAAAACGGGGATCGGCAATGTCGATAAGCGCCTGCGTCCGCTGCCGGACTGATTTGCCGTACAGCTCCGCAACACCGAACTCAGTAACCACATAATGGACATGGTTACGGCTGGTCACCACCCCTGCGCCCTGCTTCAGCATAGGTACGATTTTACTGATTACGCTTCCGTCCCGCAATGTTGAAGTGCTGGGCAGTGCTATAATCGGCACCCCCCCCTTGGAGCGGGAGGCGCCATAGATAAAATCAAGCTGTCCCCCCACGGCTGAATACATCCTCGGGCCGATACTGTCGGCGCAGACCTGGCCGGTTAGATCCACCTCGAGAGCGGAGTTGATCGCCACCATGCGGTCGTTCTGGGCAACCACAAACGGGTCGTTGACATACTCCGTGCGATACAGCTCAACCAAAGGATTGTTATCCACCCATTCATACAGACGTTTGGTACCTAACAGAAATCCGCAGACGATCTTGCCGGCGTGGATACTTTTACGCGAATTATTCAGAACACCGGCTTCAACCAGATCGATCACGCCATCAGAAATCAATTCTGAATGAACGCCGAGATCTTTTTTATTATACAGATATTTGAGAACGGCATCAGGGATGGCGCCGATCCCCAACTGCATCGTGGCGCCATCCGGGATCAGCTCGGAGATATGCCCGGCAATCTTTTTCACCTCTTCATCGTTCCCTTCCGCTCCCATGGCATGCTCGCTGATCGGACAATCGAGCGGGATAATATGGTGCATGCGATCGATGTGCATCAGGGTGTCGCCAAGAGTGCGCGGCATCTGCACATTCACCTGGGCAATGACGGTTTTAGCGACTTCAGCCGCTGAAATAGTGAGCCCCGATTCCGCCCCCATCGAGCAGTAGCCATCCTGATCAGGAGGCGACACATGAATAAGAGCTACATCCAGCGGCAGATGCCCGTTTTTGAACAGCAGCGGAAATTCTGAAAGCATGACCGGCGTGAAGTCGGCGCGCCCCTCATTCACCGCCTTGCGGACATTCGCGCTGATAAACATTGTATTGACGCGGAGATGACCTGCCATTTCCGGTGAAACATAGTCCGAGGGACAGATTGCCAATGGATGACAAATCTCGACGTTTTCCAGTTCCGGTGCGCGCTTGACCAGCGCCGCCAGCAACTGCAGAGGCACTGAAGCATTACCGGTCAGGAACACGCGATCTCCAGATTTTATTACCGCAACAGCCTCTTCCGCTGTCGTAATTCGTGACTGATATGTGGCTTGCCAATTTGACATGAAATCACCTATTTATCTGAATAGTCGTAGAACCCTTTACCGGTCTTGCGCCCGAGATAGCCTGCCTTTATCATTTTGCGCAGCAGACCGGGGGGTGCAAAACGTGCTTCTTTCATGTATTCGTAGAAGATGTTGCCAACGTGATAACCGATATCCGCTCCGGCAAAATCCTGGAATTCCAGGGGCCCCATCGGCATGCCGCATCCCAGTTTCATGGCGGTGTCAATATCTTCGGCCGAAGCCACCCCCTCTTCCAGGAGACGGACGGCATCCAGAATGTAGGGAACGAACAGGCGGTTGACTACAAAACCGGGGGTATCTTTGCAGGTTATGGTAGTTTTGCCTATCTTTTTGGCAAAGGCCAGAGCCAGCTCGGTTGTTGATGTAACGGTCTGCAGAGCCGGGATGACTTCGACCAGCTTCATCATCGGAACCGGATTAAAGAAGTGCATGCCGATAAAGTTGGCCGGATTTTTTACCAATGCTGCCATTTCGGTTATGGCGATGGAAGAGGTATTGGTGGCGTAGACCGTGGCCTCACCGCAGACGGCATCCAGTTTATTGAACAGCTCCTTTTTAACCGCGATATCTTCGAAGACCGCTTCGATGATCAAAGAGGCGTCAGCCAGAGTAGCCACATCGGTGGAAAAACTGATCCTTCCCTGAATCTCCTTCATCTCTGCTTCAGTAAAGATTTCTTTCTTGACCATCCGTTGCAGGCTGGTGGCAATGGTCTTCTCAGCCCGAGCCCAGACCGCAGCGCTGACGTCAACTACCTTGACCTGAAATCCGGCCTGAGCGGCTACCTGTGCTATGCCTGCCCCCATACTGCCTGCGCCACAAACTCCTACGGTTGCAATTTCATCGATGTTCATCTGCTTTCTCCTTTTATGTTCAAATAAGTCACTACTTGTTTAAAAAAACCGGTTTGCGCTTTTCAACAAAAGCGGTGAGCCCTTCCTTGGCATCGTGAGTTTTACTGTTTTCCGCCGAATACTTCCGTTCAACAGCCAAAGCCTGTTCCATCGGCAGTTCAATGCCTTCGTAGACAGAAGCCTTGATAAAGCCGAGAGCCTTGCCGGCTCCAGAGGCCAGTTGGGTAGCAAACGCCATAACCTCTTCCTGGAAGTTCTCAGGTGCGATAAGACGATCTACAAGACCTATTTCCAGAGCCTCTTGAGGGGTAAGAGTTTTACCACGCAGAAGCATATCGAGAGCCTTGGACAGGCCGATCAGTCGTGGCAATCGCTGCGTACCGCCTGCACCGGGGATGATGCCCAGACCTGCTTCGGGCAGACCGATAAGCGCCTTGCCGGAGGTCATCAGGCGGTAGTCACAAGCCAGAGCAAGCTCACATCCGCCACCCAAGGCATGACCGTTTATGGCGGCAATGACGATTTTTTTCATGCGGGTAAGTGTGCTGTTGGCGCTTTGAAGCAGCTTTGAGAAGCTTTCCGCTGTTGCCGCGTCCTGGGCGGCCATCTCTTTGATGTCGGCACCGGCGATGAAGGCTTTTTCCAGGGCGCTGGTGATGACGACTACAGTGATGTCGTCCATCTTCTCCACTTCGTTGAAGGCGTTGGAGAGTTCGAGACCGAACTCACCGTTCAGGGGGTTTGTCGGCGGACGGTTGAGGCTGATCGTCAGAACCCGCCCTTCTGTTTTCATAGTGATAAACTGGTATGCCATGACGTTACTCCGGATTCGATAGAATGTAAGGCGGATTACCCGACTTTGATGATAATTGATGCGGCGGTGTCTCCGGCGGCACATCCGGAGAAGAGCAGGTATCCGCCCCCTTTCATGGCAACCTCTTCAATCCCCTCCATTATGAGGCGGACACCGGTCGGCCCCTGAGGATGACCGTAGATGAGGGATGAGCCGTAGTTGTTCATGCTATTGACGTCAAGCCCCATTGCCTTAGCCATGACGATATCGTTGGCTGCAAAGGGGTTGTGAGTTTTTATTGCGGCCAGATCGGCAGCTTTGATGCCGGCATCATCAAGCGCCTTCTGGGCTGAAGGGGCAACGGCTGCAGCCATATAAGCCTTTTTGGTGCGAGCGTAGCCGTATGAAATTATCTGCACAGGTATGTTTTTGTCTGCGCTAAGTTCCAGCGCCTTTTCACGAGTAGTCACCGAGATGCCGCAATTGCCGTCAGCAGGGTACGTTTGGGAGCCGAAGGTATGGACGCCATCTGGCAGCACCGGCCTGAGACCTGCGAGCCCCTCTTTAGTGGTGACGGTGACACCTTCGTCTGCATCCAGCGTAACAATCTTTTTCTTGGAAATCTGCACTTCAGCCGGGAACATGTAGCGCTTCTGAAATTCACGGTCGTTGGCAAGAGCGTCCTGGTACTGATCGTAGCGATGCAGCGTGATGTCATCGCACTCCTCGCGGGTAACGCCGTACTCCTTGCTGACATTTTCGGCGGTCTGAATCATCGCACCCCCCGCCCAGGGATCTTTGTTGACATTGTCAAGAAACCAGTCTTCGGCGATGACTTTGCCGCCGGGGCCGTTAGGGTTGGGCCAGATGGCATGTGGGCCGTTGGAGCAGCGGTCGGCAAGCAGACACCAACTGTTGGTAAACAGGCCGGTTTCGACCCCCATTCCTGCCTGAAAGAGAGAAAAAGCGGAAGTTGAGCAGGCCTGGGTGATCAGTACGCCGGGGACATTCACCGCCCCCATCATGGCGGCAGCCCAGGGGCCGCTGTAAAACCACTGCTGCTGGTATACGGTGCTGCCGACCATGACGTATTCGATCATAGCGGGATCCCACCCTTTACTCTCGAAGAAGCGTTTCGAGGTGGCAGCACCGAAAACGATGGAATGCTCGTTGGCAAGGGTACCCTGCCAACGGGCGAATGGGGTGCTGTAATAACCTCTGTAAGGGATAAATGCTTTTGTTAACATGTCTGTTCCTCCTGGTATTTGGCGTAACGAACTGGGATAGCACCTGCGTGTTTAGACCTATGTTTATGCTTTGTTGGACACTCATTTTTCCATTCTATGCCATGCTTCCTTATAAAATTCCGTGTCATAACCTTTCGGTTGAAGCCAGTAAGAAATTCTGCCGTCTTTCTCTCCCCTATGCGCTGAACATCTCACTTCATCTGGAGTCAGGATATAAGCGGTAGGGTTATCCCCGGCAAGTGTGACAATAACCCAGTAATTGCCCATGATCTTGTCGAGACTGTTTCCCAACGGAACAGGGTTGCGTTTACTTAAAGTTTTGATCTGTATTCCTAGATAATTTATCGAATTTTCGTCATACGCTATAATGTCAACGCCTCGCGCGTTCCTGGCAGTAGGCATGACATTCCACCCAAGTTTTGAAAGATGATAACAAACATAATACATCCCTATATTCCCGACTATTTGCGAGTTTCTGCTGAGCACTGGCCTGTCAGGTTTTTTCGAAGTTTCAATAAACGTATTGACCCATCTAGGCCAGTCTATCTGCCCGAAATATGATTCATTTTTTGAGCCTTCAGCTTCTTTGTCTCTTAAAGCAGTTACGATTTGTTCTACAAAATCAGGATGAGCATCAACAGGATACAAACTCGGCCAGTGAGGATATTGTTCAAGGAGTTTCAATGCACCTTCCCATGAATATTCGATATGGGATTTCGTTTCGAGTTCTCCGGCTAAATCCTCCTCATTAATAAAGCACCTTAATGATGTTTCGTCGGTTGTCATCGTAAATATCCAGTCGTATTTTACCTTTCTTCCAAGAAGGGAAATGCAACCACCTTCACAACCAACTTTGAGAATAGTCTGCCAAATATTATCACTCATATTTCGGCTCCTCTGGTCTGTTTGTAACTACAGATTTCCTGTTCCGGCAGGAAAACGGTTTGGCACATATTTTCTCCTGGGAGCGCGGACATCCTGTCCGCGTTCGGGCGGATTTATGGCCGAATAGGTTATTGACTTCAAAGACTGTTTCAAGCGATACACCCGCTTGAAAACGGACAGGATGTCCGTGCTCCCAGGCACAACCCAAGTAGCCACGAAGCAGGATAAATATGTGCCAGTTCAGTTTACTGAAAACAACGAAATAACGAGAATCTTCAGCTACAGCACCTATTCCAAACCAGCTTGCCACCTGTAATCTGCGGGAAATACTTCCCATCCTGCTTATCCGGCCTTGGTTTTTTTTGCATAATTTGCTACCCTCATTTAAAGGCTAACCCCTCTAAATCTCCCCTTAACAGGGGAGACTTAAAAGCACCTCCCTTGTTAAGGGGAGG
>CAYQMO010000129.1:0-11058 GCA_964418315.1 uncultured Geobacter sp.
GTTAATCGTGTCTATGGGTGACGTTCCTGCTTTAGTGCTTTAAGCGATCCAGCCATCATCTACTTTTGATTGCACCCGTTCAGGCTTTCTTCCTTGACATGTTCTTTGGCCACAAATGACACGTATGTTCACAGATAAAAACAAAGGCAGTCTCTCGCTGAGTACGCAGAGGAGGGGGGCTGTTGTACGATCAAAAAAGAACAGCAGATCCTTCGATATCGCTCAGGATGACAGCCATGTCAATGAAATGGTGACATCACCCCTTGTTGCGCAGTTTAAAATAAAAAAAGGGGGTAAATAGTCCAAGCTATTTCCCCCTTTAATTATTAATAATTCCATCACTACAAATTAGGTTGCAAAAAAAACGGAACAGGATTCTAAGTCCCTTTTGCCTACCAGTTCCATCATTAGGGTATGTCACCATTCCGTTGACAAAAATACAGTATGGGCAGCAAATTTTGTCATCATGAGGGACGAAGGATCTGCTTTTGACTGTTGTACGATCAAAAAAGAACAGCAGATCGTTCGCTTTCGCTCAGGATGACAGCTATGTCAATGAAATGGTGACACAACCCACCATTCGGGTGGAATTTAAATCAGCAGTTGACGCGTTCCTTGAGATCTTTGCCGGTTTTAAAAAACGGTGTCTTCTTGGAAGGGATACGCACCACTTCTCCGCTTTTCGGGTTTCGCGCTTCGCGGCCAAGATGCTCACGAACGGTGAAGCTGCCAAAGCCGCGAATTTCAACCTTATCGCCGGACGTAAGTGCTTCTTCAATTGAATCAAAAACAGTATTTACGACAATTTCAGAAGCTTTGATATTTAACAGGCGGTGTGACTGGACAACTTTTTCGATTAGCTCACTTTTGGTCATACATACCTCAATCGAGTGATATAAAAATTAATTGGATTTATTGATGCCCTGTTTCACTAAATCGCCAAACGTTGATGTTGCCCCAGCTTGTGAACCCATAAACTGCTCGAAATCAGCTTTTTCAACTGCGACATGCATAGACTTTATCGAGAGAGATATACGGCGATCTTTGGCTTCGCAGCCAAGGATGACGGCTTCAAGATTATCGCCGATTTTCGCAAATTCCTTTGCTGATGCAACTTTTTCACGTGAAAGTTCAGAGACATGAATCAAGCCTTCAATCCCCTCCTCCAACTCTAGAAAAACGCCGAAATCGGTTAAAGATGTAACTTTTCCGGTAACTATAACACCTGCACGATATTTAGTCGGAGCGATACTCCATGGATCTGGCTCAAGCTGCTTGATTCCAAGGGAAAGCCGTTCATTTTCAACGTCAACCTTCAGGACAACCGCCTGTACAAGGCCACCTTTTGCATATACATCGCTAGGATGCTTAATGCGCTTTGTCCACGACATATCCGACACATGCACCAGGCCGTCGATGCCGTCTTCGATACCGATAAACATTCCAAAATCGGTCATATTCTTTATTTGTCCTTCAATTCTGGTGCCGATCGGATATTTTCCGGCGATGGTTGCCCATGGATTTTCTGCAACCTGTTTTAGACCCAGAGAAATTTTACGATTCCCCATATCAATGCCAAGAACGATAGTTTCAACTTCTTCACCGACGGCAAGAACATCGGCCGCACGGCGAATCCGCTTTGTCCAGGACATCTCCGAAACGTGGATCAGGCCTTCAATACCCTCTTCCAGTTCGACAAAAGCACCGTATTCCATCAAGCTGACAACACGGCCACGGACACGACTGCCAATAGGGAACTTGTCAGGCGCATCAAGCCACGGGTCAGTTAGCGTCTGTTTGACTCCGAGTGAAATTTTGCCTTTAGCACGGTCAAATTTAAGGATTTTTGCAGTGATATGTTGTCCGGGTTTTAGAAGATCTGTCGGTCTGCCTAATCTGCCCCAGGAAAGATCTGAAACGTGGAGTAAGCCGTCAACTCCGCCTAAATCAACAAAAGCACCATAGTCGGTAACATTTTTAACAGTTCCTTCAACAATTTGTCCTTCTTCAAGGCTTTCAAGGGTTTTATTACGAATGGCTGTATGCTCTTCTTCAAGCACAGCGCGACGGGATAGCACGATATTGTCGCGGCGCTGATTAACTTTGATAACCTTGAAGCGGGCTTTCAGGCCGATGTAACTGTCCGAATCAGATGAAGGCCGGATATCAACCTGTGAGGAGGGGAGAAACGCCTGAACACCACCGATGTCAACGGTAAAACCGCCATTCACTTTACCGGTTATGGTACCATCAACTACGCCACCTTCTTGACATGCATCACCTATTTTGTCCCATGCGGAAAGATAGTCTGCCTTCTTTTTGGAGAGGACATACCCCTTTTTTCCCTCATGACGAGTCATCAGCACACGAATTTTATCGCCAATTTTCACCGATTGTTCGCCATTTGTATTCCTGAATTCTCCTAGAGGGACATGCCCTTCCGATTTCAGCCCGATATCAACAAGAACCGTATCAGCATCCACGCGTACTACAGTTCCCTCTATGATTTTATCCCGTTCCGGACGATCCTTTAAACTCTCAGTGAAAAGCACTGCGAATTCACTGCTTTGCTGCTCTCTGTCGATTTCCTCATTTTCTTCACCGGCAGCGTCGAGCTCGTTAAAATTCACCATTACACCATACCCCCTGGACATTTATCGTTCTTCTTTTTTATAAGCTATGCAATGTATCAATACACCAGCAATATTTCAATAGCTTTTGTTCAATTGCTCTATTTTATACAAAACTTCATCTATTATCCATTTTGGTGTCGAGGCACCTGCTGTAATCCCGACCTGATCAATTCCAGTGAACCAGGCCGGGTTGATTTCGGAAGCCGTTTCAATGTGGTAGGTATGTGGTTGAATCTCATCACAGATTTCCAGCAGACGACGGGTGTTTGCGCTGTTGTATCCACCTACAACCAGCATGCATCCAACCATGGCAGCCAGCTCTTTTGCTTCTTCCTGACGAACGGCAGTGGCGTCGCAAATAGTGTTATACACGCGTATCTCAACACCACGCAGCAGACATCCTGACACTACGTTGTTCAAATTATCAAACGACTGGGTAGTCTGGGCAACCACCCCGATTTTCTTCATTTTAGGGAGTTTATTGACATCATCACCTGACGCGACGACATAGACATTCTCGCCCCCATACGAAACAATTCCCTGCACTTCAGGGTGGTCTGCATCTCCGACAACTACTACGCTATACCCGGAATCCGAAAGGTTTTTTACATGTTCCTGTGTTTTTTTTACGAACGGGCAAGTCGCATCAATAATATCCAGTTTTTTATGCTGCGCCTCGCTAATCTGCTTCTGTTCCACGCCATGTGAGCGGATAATGATGCGGCCCTGTTCAAGGCTGTCAAGAGTTTCAATGGCACGGATTCCCAACTCTTCAAGTTTACCGACAACCTGTGGGGAGTGGATAATGGGGCCGAGAGTATAGGTATTCTGATCTTTACCGGCAGCCTCAAAGGCTATCTGCGTTGCCCGTTTAACCCCGAAACAGAAGCCGGCCTGTTTTGCTAGAATAACTTTCAAGGTGAAACGCCCATATTGTCAATTTTATGACGGCAAAGTGTTTCCATACTGTTCAATACCTCATCGATAGAAAGCCGGGAAGAATCAATCAGCAGCGCATCTTCAGCCTGTCTGAGCGGAGCAATGTCCCTTGCTGTGTCCTGCAGATCACGTTTTTCAACATCAACAACCGTTTCGGCAAAAGACACCGTTTCCCCTTTGCTGTTCATCTCTTCACATCGCCTTCTGGCGCGCTCTTCCACAGAGGCGCTGAGATAAAACTTTATCTCGGCATCAGGGAAGACAACGGTGCCGATATCGCGCCCCTCAAGCACAACACCGCCTCTGCTCCCCATTCGCTGCTGCGCTTTCAGCAGCGCTTCCCGTACCGGTCTGAGAGATGCTGTTCGAGACGTTAGAAGCGACATTTCCGGTGAACGGATCAGATCCGTCACATCGGTACCGTTGGCACGGACTACCTGTTGGCCTGAATCAAGTTCAAGCATTATGTCAAGAGTTTGACAAAATTTCTCTACAGCAGCAAGGTCTTCAAGATCTACGGCTGCGAGTGAAAGAAGCAGAGCCGCAGCTCGATACATGGCGCCTGTGTCGATCTGCATATAGCCGAGTCGTTCCGCAAGGAGACGTGCGATAGTGCTTTTACCGGCGCCTGAAGGGCCGTCAATTGCGATAATTATACCGTCAGGTCGTGAAGGCATCGGTCATTTCACAGAAACTTCTTCCAAAAGCTGGAAAAAAGTAGGGAAAGATGTTGCAACACATCCTACATCGGAGATGGTGATTGCAGAGGCAGCAACAAGGGCGGCAATAGACATGGACATGGCGATACGATGATCGCCGCAACTATCGACGGCTCCGCCTAAAAGCTGCTCAGAACCGGAAATATCCATGCCGTCTTCAGTTTCTCGGACATTGATGCCAAGGTTCCTCAAATTTTCAGCCATGGCCGTGATTCGGTCGGTCTCTTTCACTCGCAACTCCTTGGCATCCCTGATAGTCGTTACCCCTTCTGCACGTGCTGCGGCAACACAGATGGCCGGAAATTCATCAATGGCACGTGGAACTACGCTGCCGGAAATTGCGATGCCTTTCATACGGGAGGAGCGAACCAGAATGTCTGCTACCGGTTCTCCGGACAGTTCACGGGGGGAAACAAGCTGTATATCTCCCCCCATGGCCTGGAGGATATCGATAACACCGGTTCGGGAGGGATTAACCCCGACGTTTTTGATCAGTAGTTCGGAGTTTGGTGTTATCAACGCAGCTACGATAAAAAAAGCGGCCGAAGAAATATCTCCAGGTACGTTCACTTCCCGTGCGGTCAGCTCAAAACCGCCCCGCACCGTGACTCCACTGCTTAGCACGTCAAGCGATGCGCCAAAATAACGAAACATCCGCTCAGAATGATCACGCGACAGACTAGGTTCAGAGACGTTTGTTTCACCTTCTGCATAAAGAGCGGCCAGCATGATAGATGATTTAATCTGAGCACTTGAAACCGGCGATTGATAACTGATCCCTTTCAGGTTGCCGCCATTAATAGCCAAAGGAGCCAACGTGCCACCATTACGTCCGGCGATTTGTGCCCCCATCCGAGAGAGCGGCTCAACCACCCGTTTCATGGGGCGCTTTCGCAGATATTTGTCACCGGTCACAACCGAAAAAAATGACTGCCCGGAGAGGAGGCCGGTGATCAGCCTGATTGTTGTTCCTGAGTTTCCGCAGTCGAGAACATCACCCGGCTCTTTCAGACCGTGCAGACCCCGCCCGGTAATCTCGATTGTTTCACCATCGTCGGCTATCTCGACCCCCATGGCACGAAATGCGTGCATGGTCGACATATTGTCTTCACCACGGAGAAAACCGCGCACGGTTGTTACACCATTAGCGATTGCTCCGAGCATGATGGAACGGTGAGAGATCGACTTGTCGCCCGGAACGATAATGCTCCCTTTGATTGAAGATGCTGGTTGGATCGTTATTGAACTCACAGAGACTCCGGTTACGTTGTATGCTTTAAATTATCCCGTCTCGAAACTGTTTTGCGATAGTGAAAAAATCTGTCAACCCCGCCCGATCGCCACGGTCAATTCTGCTCCGCAACTCGGCAAGACTGGCGGAAAATCCGTCGATGCTGCCAAGAAGAGCCTCCCGGTTCATCAGAGCGATATCGCGCCACATGACCGGGTCTGAGGACGCGATCCGGGTAAAGTCCCGAAAACCACCAGCAGTGAAAGAGAGGACATTTTCACCTTCCACGTCCGCTGTGCCGACAGCATGCACCAGTGCATAAGCAGCGATATGGGGCAGGTGGGAGATCTCGGCAAAAATGCGATCATGATGTCCCGGTTCCATATAGCAGACATCAGCACCGGTAAGCCGCCAGAGATGCTCAACCTTTGCCATGGCAGCGGGGTTGGTTCGCTCAGTCGGGGTCAGAATGCAGCGTTTGCCTCTGTATAGCGTGGCGAAAGAGGCCGCAGCTCCCGAATGCTCGGTGCCGGCTATCGGGTGACCACCAACAAAATAGCAACCGGCCGGGATATGTGCCTCGCACTCCCGGACAATTGCCTCCTTGACACTGCCTCCATCAGTTACGATACAGCCGGGAGTCAGGGTTGGGGAGATTTCGGCAACGACAGCGGGAATGGCACAGACCGGTACGGAGATGAATACCACATCAGCACCTTTCACACCGTTGCAAGCGTCTTGAGTAACCTCGTCACAAATTCCGAGAGAGAGAGCTTCATCAAGATTGGTGCGAGATCGGTCGATGCCGACAACGCTTCTCACCGCTCCCGCCTCGCGCAGGGCACGAGCTAAAGACCCTCCGATCAGCCCCACACCGATTATTGCCAAGCGATCTATCATCAACGTCATCCGCTCCCCTCCTACTACATCAAACGCGGATACGACCCGAGAATTTTGAGAAACTGGCAGCACCTTCTGAGCTCCTCAAGAGCTTCGGAAACGTCCGGGTCTGAAAAATGGCCGAACAGGTCAAGGAAGAAGATGTATTCCCAAGCCTTACTTTTGTAAGGGCGTGATTCGATTTTAGTGAGGTTGATCCCCCGTTTCGCAAACGGTTCCAGCATGCGACAGAGTATTCCAGGCTCATCTTTAACCGAAAAAAGTACGGAGGTCTTATCGCGGCCTGAGCGGTCACACCCCTTTCGGGAGACGACAAGAAAACGGGTAAAATTATTAACCTGATCTTCAATTCTGCTTCTTATTACCTTGATGTCGTAGAGAGATGCGGCCAATTCACTGGCTATGGCGGCAGCGGTGTAGTCATCGCTGACAATCTGAGCCGCTACGGCGGTAGAGGCAACATCGACCAGTGGCACGCCGGGCAGATTATCATCCAGCCACTGACGACACTGAGCGATCGGCTGCGCATGAGAATAGACCTTCTTGATGTCCTCCAAGCGACCGGTGCGGGAGAGCAGGTCATGATGAACTTCCAGGAGAATTTCTGCGGTTACTTGCAGTTTGCTCTCCACAAACATGTCAAGGGTGTGGGATATGACCCCTTCTGTTGAATTTTCAACAGGCACTACACCGTAGAGAGCCTTCCCCTTTTCCACCTCTTCAAAAACAGACGGGATTGATTTCATCGGGACTAATTCAGCCGAAAGCCCAAACTGCTGCAGTGTTGCCAGATGGCTGAAAGTCGCTTTGGGACCTAGAAACGCAACTTTCATCGGCGATTCCAGGGCCAGGCAGGCTGATATTATTTCACGGTAAATGCTTTTCAGGGCATCATTTGGAAACGGTCCTGCATTTTTACTCAGCAATCGTTCATAGATTTGCCGTTCCCGACCAGGAACATGAAAATCAAGATTATTTCCGGACTTAAGTCTGCCAACATCAAGAACGACCTGTGATCGTTCATTGAGCAGATCAAGTATGGCATCATCAATACTGTCTATGCGTGTACGCAGGTCCTGAATGCTTACGGCATTTTTCTGCAAGGGGAACCGCCTGAAGGATGGCATTAAGTAATATGGAGCAAAAGGGGGGCTAATGTAAATCAAGGGGAGATAAAAAGCAACAGCATTTCGGGGATCTTCCGTAATATTTGAACATCATTGGGCTTCAGATGTTGGTTGCACTTTTGCTGAACCGGGCGAGCCAGGAGTCAAATATTTCCACCTTTTCTTCACCAAACGGGAGCAGTTTTTTCCGGATCTTTTCGACTGTTTTCCGCTCGGCCAACCTACCCGGTTTTTTCGAATAGAACAGGTCGGCAAAACAGATGATCTGCTCGGCAAGTGACTCTGGGCACATGTCTCTCTGGGGCAAGGGCAAACCCTGGCGGACAATATCTTCAAGTGTCAAACCGACTCCGGTATGACGTTCACATACCAGTCCATGAAGGGGGAGTCCTTCCCTGTCCAGAATGTCCCGTCCGAGAACTCCATGCATAATGTACGGATGCTGGCCATACAAACCGAGGTCCGGTGCATATACCTGGCTGACGCCGATATCGTGCAGCAGCGCCGCTTCCTCGATAAAAAGTCTGGTTTCTTCAGGCAGTGCCAGACGGGCGGCGACTTTAAGAGCAAGGTCGGCGACATGACGACTGTGCTCAGTTACGATTTCGAGCGGTTTACCTTCGAGATATTGTGCTAACAGTTTTTTTACACGCATATCCGGCTACCTATTCCCCCTGGTGAGTAATTGAGCTTCTCCAGTTAAATGCTTCAAGTTGTGCCTTAAGCAACTGATCGAGCGAGACCCCGCACTCACCAAGAAGAACTTTTACCGCGTCAAAGTCAGTAACCTCCAGCTTTTCAGCCAGAATTAACATCTTGCCAAGTCGCCCTTTCCTGTACAGCAGGGCTTGAGAGACATCATCATTAAGGTTGAGGTCGGCAATAATTTCTTCCATTGGGGTTTCAAACAAAACATCCAGCAATGAAAGAATGCCTACCATGAATGCGGCCTCAGCCCGTTCTTCACTGACAGTGGAGCCATCTAACTGCTTAAACAGAATTTCCATAAGTCTTCCGCGAACGGCACCCATCTCAAGCAAAGGGTGATTAATACCACGCGAATCACGTCCGGCAAACAGCGACAGTTGTGTCCAGCGCCGCAATGAATTCATCCCGATTGAAAGAATCGCATGTCGTAGTGTTTTAATTTTCTCGCGCATTCCGAGAGAGACTGAATTAACTAGCTTCAGCAGGTTGTAAGAGAGCCCCGGATTCTCTTTAAAGGTCATTTCTATAGTTTCAATACTGGCTTTCGTTGATAACTGCTCCAGCAACTTGAGTAGTGCGAGTCCGGAAACATTAATCTTTTGTCTATTCAGCACATCCGGACGCGCGAAAAAATATCCTTGAAACAGATCAAAGCCCAAATCGAAACAGATCTGAAACTGTTCCATCGTTTCTACTTTTTCAGCCAAAAGTTTGACAGGGTAGTTTCGAAACTGGCTGACCACATCTGGCAAAGCATCAATGCCGGTCATAAGAATATCTATTTTAACAATATCGGCGAGATAATATATTTCGCTATTTGACGGATCAAATATGTGATCGTCAAGGGCGAGGGCAAAACCGAGATCTTTCAGCTCTCGACAGCGTTCAAGCACCACGTCATCAAGCGGAATATTCTCCAGCAGTTCAAGAACAGTTGTCTCCTTCGGCAAAAGTTCAAACAAATCTGACAGAAGTACATCAAGAGATATGTTTATAAAGCCAAGCTTTCCACCGAGTACCTCATGAATGCCAAAAGAGGTAAGCGCGAGAATGATCACATCCGAGCACGCCTGAGAGTAGCTGTCAAAAACCGCATGGCCGATATCGGCTGAACGAAACAGCAGCTCAAAGCCGGTAATCTCCTGATTGCGATCAAGAATCGGTTGCCGTCCTAAAAAAAATTTATCATGTGAAGAAGTCATAAACAAACCGTTCCAGCGCAGATTTTACTACAATCATGAACAGGTGCATTCTAGCAGAAGTTCGCTAGAGTACAAGTGTCATTTTTTCGACATACAGCTTTACATTCGGTTCGACGTCATGCTAATTTCGCGAAAATTGGTACTGTGAAAGCCACCGCCTGTCCCGAATATATCGTCTGGATCCCCTGGAGCAACATTATGAAACGAAAAGCAATTGCCCTCCTCTCCGGAGGTCTCGACTCAACTCTGGCTGTCAAAATGATGCTGGATCTTGGCATCGAAGTTGAAGCTCTCAATTTTACCTCACCGTTTTGTACCTGTACCGGAAAAAACTCCGGCTGCAAATCAGAAGCGGTTCGTGTTGCCCAGGAATTCAATATTCCGATCAAGGTAATGCATAAAGGAGTGGATTATCTCGAAACCATTCGTAATCCGGTGTACGGCTACGGAAAGGGAGTTAATCCATGCATAGACTGCCGCATATATCTCCTCAATAAAGCCAGGGAGTACATGCTTGAAAGCGGAGCCGATTTTGTCTTTACCGGAGAGGTGCTAGGTCAGCGTCCAATGAGCCAGAGACGGGACACGCTGCGGGTAATAGAGCGGGAAAGCGGGCTTGATGGCCTGCTGCTGCGCCCTCTCTCTGCCCGTCATTTTAAACCGACGATTCCGGAAAAAGAGGGGTGGGTGGACAGGAACAGGCTGCTGGCAATAGTGGGACGGTCACGTTCGATGCAGATGCAGATGGCTGAAGAGCTGGATGTAAAAAACTACCCCTGTCCGGCTGGCGGCTGCCTGTTGACGGAACTGTCATTCGTACCCAAAATCAAGGATGTCTTCGCTCATTCGGAAGAGCTGAATCTGCGCGACTTCAGATTGTTGAAGACCGGCAGGCAATTTCGTGTCGGCCCGCATACCAAAGCAATAATGGGGCGAAGCGAAGCTGACAACAATATCCTTGAGAACAGCCGTAACAGTGATGAGGCGGCTCTTATCTGGCTGGACGGCAATACTCCGGTGACTATTATCATTGGTGGTCAAGATGACGATCTCCTGAAACTGAGCGCCAGAATCATGCTCCGCTATACTAAAGCAGAGTTTGGTGCAGAGTGTCGCATCGAGCAGCGAGTCAATGATTTGACGACGATGTTTTCAGTGATAAATGATATGGGGGCGGATGCGGTGGAGGAATATCTGATAGCTTGATCCATTTAGATACGTTACATGCTTTTGTATAACGATGAGCGCCGGAGCGTGGGAACGATAATAAATAAGGCGGTGTTGACGCATTTGGCTGGTGAGTAATTTTGCGTAGCGCTGAAAAGCGTGGTGTTGTATACGGATTTGGTATAGAGAAGATGAAAATTATTAAAAATCCAAAGGAGAGAAAAATCGATGTTTAACGATAACATGCAGGATGAACGCGCCACTATTCTGGTCGTCGATGACACGCCGGATAATCTGTCGCTGATGTCTGCTCTGCTGAAGGACACTTACAAGGTCAAGGTTGCCAACAGTGGTGATAAGGCGCTCAAGTATGTACAGGGGGGACAACAAGCCTGATCTGATACTGCTTGACATCATGATGCCTGGGCTTTC